>JAYVHC010000423.1:0-2965 GCA_043771575.1 Planctomycetia bacterium | reverse complement strand
TTCGCATTCTCGCAGCATGGAGAAAGTGGCCGCTGGCTCAGTTCGCTATTGCCGCACCTGTCGCGGCACGTGGATGATATCGCAGTGCTTTTATCGATGACCTCCAGAACCAACGTCCATGGACCAGCCAGTTACTTGATGAACACCGGTTTCCAATTGCCGGGATTTCCTTGCTTCGGTGCATGGGTCAGTTATGGTTTGGGGGCCATCAACGAGAACTTGCCAGCCTTCGTTGTATTGCCGGATGCACGCGGATTGCCTTACAACCAGCGTGGGAATTTTAGTTCCGGTTTTTTGCCCGTAACGCATCAAGGGACCGCTATCCAAGCGCACCTTGCCGAACCGTTGCATGGCCTGCATGCTGCCTCGAGTGCGCGTTTTGTTAGCGCGGATTCGGAACGGGCCGGATTGGAGTTACTGGCCGCCACGAATCGCGACAACGCTGCCGCTAACGACCACGACTCTCGACTTGAGGCTCGCATTCGAGCTTACGAGTTAGCCGCGAAGATGCAACTGAGTGCTCCTGAAGTGTTCGATCTGTCGCGAGAGTCGCCAGCCACGCATCAAGCTTATGGACTGGATAACCCCGTGACCGAGGATTTCGGTCGGCGCTGTTTGCTGGCGCGCCGCATGATCGAGCGCGGCGTGCGAGTGGTTCAAGTCTGGAGCGGATCGAACGGCGCGACCGGCAACTGGGACAACCATAGTAGTATCATCAAGGAATTGCCGCCCATGGCCCAAGCGACGGATCAACCCACTGCCGCCCTACTTGCCGATCTCAAGAGTCGTGGTTTAATCGACGACACGCTGCTGTTATGGAACACAGAGTTTGGTCGCATGCCGTTTTCTCAAGGTAGCGAAGGGCGGGATCATAACGGTCGCGCCTCGGTGGGCTGGATAGCCGGCGCCGGTATTCGGCCAGGCATCGCGGTCGGCGAGACGGACGAATGGTCTTGGAAGGCCGTCCGCGACCCGATCAGTAACTATGATTTCCACGCCACCGTGCTGCATTTGCTCGGCATCGACCATGAACGGTTGGTTGTTCAACACAACGGAGCCAACCGTCGCTTGACTGACGTACACGGTAACGTTATTCATTCCGTTTTGTCGTAGCGTAGATTTTGCGTAGAAAAGCCCACGCAGGGAACTCTTGAACAGGTTGTCCTGCCCGCGATTGTGTCGACGGATTGTGCAGTTCCGATAAATCTCGGCGCGCTCGCCTTTTTTAGTGTAGAACGGTTGTCCTCAACCATTCAGCCGAAGCACAGCGGACAGTAGCCGAAGGCAGTCTTCAAGCCAATGCGCATGGTCCGGAAAAAACGCTCTGGCTGCTCCGACGATTGTGACAATCGTTCTACTCTTGAAAATGGGAGCCCGCGATTGCGCAAGCGGCGAACTGGCAATACAATCACGTCTAAATTTAGCTACAATCTACTGTTGCAAATGGAAACACTTCCATTAGTTCGAAGGTTGTATCTCTCGTTTCAATCCAACGTTCTCTGGATCATCTCTAATAAGAGGATTTTGCCGATGTCAGTATCTCATCAAGCCACCCGCCGTAATTTTCTCCAGGGCGTCGCCGTTACTGGGACTGCCGCTATGGTGCTGCCCGCCATGAGCCGGGCGTTCGGCTACCAGTCACCTAATGAACGCCCAGTCTTCGCGACGATTGGACTACGCAATCAAGGTTGGGAAATTACCAACAAGTCCTTTAAGTTCGCGGATTTCGCCGCACTCGCCGATGTCGATGCGAACGTCCTAGGAGCGAACGTGGAGAAGGCGGAAAAGGCGCAGAAAAAGAAACCCGACGCTTTCAAGGACTATAGAAAGATCCTTGATCGAAAGGACATTGATGCGGTCATGATCGCCACGCCAGACCACTGGCACACCAAGATCGCTGTCGAAGCCATGTACGCGGGCAAAGATGTCTACTGTGAAAAGCCGCTTACGCTTACGATCGCGGAAGGCAAGCTGATTGAAAAGGTCGTTAAGGAGACCGGTCGCGTCTTTCAAGTTGGTACCATGCAGCGCACGGAATCGGATCAGCGATTCCTGCAAGCCGTCGCGCTCGTAAAGCATGGACGTATTGGCACGGTTCAGCGGGTGACCTGTGGCATTAATGGCATGGACGCATCGCCGGTAATTCCTGTGACACCTGTACCTACCGGACTCGATTGGGAAGTCTGGCTCGGACCTGCACCGAAAGTCGACTATCGCGCACTTCCCGAAATGCGAACGGGTTATGGAGGTGGTGTGCCGTTGCATAGCAATTGCCACTATGCCTTCCGCAACTGGCACGAGTATTCTGGTGGAAAATTGACCGACTGGGGCGCTCACCACGTCGACATCGCCTGCTGGGCTCTGGGCGCCGGCAACGCAGGGCCGAGCAAAGTGACCCCAGTCGAATTCAAACTGCCGGTTGCATACAAAGATGGATTCCCTTTGGTGCAAGACCAATACAATGCGGCCACAAATTTCCGGATCAAAGTCGACATGCCCAACAATGTCGAAATGATTATCGAAAGTGAAGGCGAGAACGGCATTCTATTCGAAGGCACTAAAGGTCGGTTCTTCGTCAATCGAGGCAAAATCACCGGCAAGCCTGTCGAGGACTTGAAGGACAACCCACTGCCTGAAGGAGCTATCGAAGAGATCTACGGCGGGAAGGTCAGCGAGAACCACACTGCCAACTTCATCGAAGGCATCAGATCTCGCAAGCAGCCGATTTCGGACGTATGGACGCACAATCGTATGCTCGAAATTTGCCACCTCTCCAACATCGCCATGCGTCTGAATCGGGCAGTGCAATGGGACGCAACCAAGCGCGAAATCGTCGGAGACGCTCAGGCCAATTCGTTCCTCAGCCGCGAATATCGCAAGGGATACGAAATCAAAATGTCCTAAGGGAACAGAATTGATTCAATTCCGTATTCATCCCGATGGGGATTACAGACATTAGCCGGGG
>JAYVHC010000422.1:0-5095 GCA_043771575.1 Planctomycetia bacterium | reverse complement strand
TTACGCCCGCCACGAAGACTCGAACTGATGTTGCAACTCAGGCTTTACTTTTTCTTGATGTTGCGACGGAATCGAGTCTGGTCATCGACCCCGATGAAGCCATCACCATTTTCGTCGAGCGCGGCAATGTAGTTGACGTTGTTTAGCGAAGTTCGAAACGCTTGATTCATCGCTTGGATTTCTGCCGTGTCAATTCTCGCATTGCCATTGAGATCACCGAACAGCCGGAAAAGTGGTCGAGAAGGGATGTCGCCTAATACAAAGTCGTTTGCCATGGGGGTCCCGGTGGCCAAGTCAAAAACTCCCCCTGCCAAAATTCGCAGTACATAGTCGCCATCGGCAAGCGAATTGCCTTGAGGCCGGCTAATGACGCTCGGTCCCGACGGAAAAGTAACCCTTACGTTTCTTGATGTGGCATCAACACTTACTTGAACGGAAACAGATGTGTTGGTGGTCAAATTGGTTAACTGATAGAAAGCGGGGTTGACTCCCACTGTCGAGACAAAGCTCAAATCAATCTTGTCCACAATTGAACGCTGGATCGCTCCACCATTAACCACAGTCGAAGCGATCACTGGAATCTGTGCATCGGTAATCTTGACGACGACATCAGGGATGGAATAACCGTCTGGATTGGGATCAATCGCACCATAACGCAGTCGTCCCTCGTGAGGGCCTTCCGGAATTCCGTCGTTCACTGCCGTTAGCGTCAGCGTACTACTGCCATTTATTGACTGAATTGACAACTGTGGATCGGATGCATACCCAAAGGAAGGGCCATTATAGCCACTCGGATATCGTGGACTGTCGAAAAATATAATGGACTGGCCTTCTACTAGCTCCGCGTCATAGGTGATTAAGAATGGCTGAGAGTCGGTGTCGATGATGGTTGCCACAACATCGCGTACAGTTACATTGGCATAAACGGGGTCACTGGTTACTATCGTGTGATGCAATAAAGCAGTTTGGTTGCCCGTGGCGATATTGTCTACCGTGCCAACCACGACCATCCATTGAGCTTCATTCCAGTTGAGTGGAGTGAAGGTCACGGTCGTGCGGAAAGGATACGAAGAAGATACACGAGCAAGTGGGTTTGAAGATGACAATTCAATATTCACGTCGGCAGTGGGCGCAGTATCCAATGAAAGTTGATAGAAATCTGCACCGAATACATTGTCATTGATTAGGGTGCGATCCGCAGTTTCATGGATCAATATGGCGGCAAGAAGTTTGCGATCCTCAAAGGTTTCGAATTGTAGCTTGCGTTGGGCGGGACCGGATCGTAGGCGGCGCATGGATTGACCTTGTTTAAAAAATGGAATTGCAAAATGCCGATGAAATACTAGCAAGTTGGAATCTAGGCAGCCAATAAGGCAATCGAAAAAAAGCGACTGTGTGCTAGAGAGCGACCCACCGTGGGTCGCATCTGCCGGATGCGACCGGGAAGTACTGTAGTCTAAAAAGCACGAATTCGCTGACGAAAATGCTTCACAACGTTGGGATTTGCCCTTAAATCACCGCTTACTGCGCTTCGTCAGTACTGATCGCCACCAACTGCTGTTCGTTGGCCATCTTGCGGATGTCCTCGGTGATACGCATCGAACAATACTTTGGACCGCACATACTGCAGAAATGAGCGGACTTGAAAGTGTCCTGCGGCAGCGTTTCATCGTGATAAGCACGTGCGGTGTCGGGATCGAGCGACAAGCGGAACTGCTCATTCCAATCGAACGCAAAACGAGCTTTGCTGAGCGCATCGTCGCGATCCTGAGCTCCCGGTCGGCCGCGTGCCAAATCGGCGGCGTGGGCGGCGATCTTGTAAGCGATCACACCTTGTTTGACGTCTTCACGATTCGGCAAACCAAGATGTTCCTTCGGCGTCACGTAACACAACATGGCCGCACCGCTCCAACCGGCCAGAGCCGCTCCGATCGCACTGGTAATATGGTCGTATCCAGGAGCGATATCTGTGACCAATGGCCCCAGCACATAGAACGGAGCGCCGTGGCAGACTTCGATTTGCTTCTTGATGTTCATGTCGATCTGGTGCATCGGAATATGGCCGGGACCTTCGACCATGCACTGCGTTCCCTTTTCAAGTGAACGCGTCACACATCGGCCGAGCACATCCAGCTCCGCAAATTGAGCCGCATCGCTAGCGTCGGCGATCGAGCCCGGACGCAAGCCGTCTCCGAGACTCCAGGTGACGTCATACTGCTTCATGATGTCGCACAAGTCATCAAAGCTCTCGTAAAGCGGATTCTGCTTGCGATGCGCCATCATCCACTTTGCGATCAGCGAACCTCCGCGACTGACGATGCCCGTTACGCGATTGACGGTCATGTGCAGATGCTCCATCAGCACGCCGACGTGGATCGTCATATAGTCCACACCTTGCTTGGCTTGGTGTTCGACCATGTCCAGAAAGTGTTGGGGACGCATGTCTTCGATGTTGCCGCCGAGTTCCTCGAGCATCTGGTAGATCGGCACTGTCCCAATGGGTACTGGCGATTTGGCGATAATCTCTTTGCGGATCCCGTCAATGTCTTTGCCAGTCGACAAATCCATAACCGTGTCCGCTCCGTAGTGAACGGCTGTGTGGAGTTTCTCCAATTCTTCCGCCAAGTTGCTGGTCACAGCGCTGTTGCCGATGTTCGCATTGATTTTGCATTTGGCTGCGATACCGATGGCCATCGGTTCGAGATTGCCTTTCAAGTGCACCGTATTCGCCGGTATCACCATCCGTCCAGCCGCCACTTCGGCGCGAATCGTTTCGACGGGCAGTTGCTCACGCTCGGCAACGAAATTCATTTCAGCCGTTATATCACCAGCACGTGCAGCTTGAAGCTGGGTAGTCATCAGTGTTAGCTCCTAGAGATCCTCGAATCGCCGTCAAATTTCGCGGCGTATGCAGAATTATCACAAATTTGGACCAATCGAGAACCCTCCGACTGCCAGAAAGTGTGCATTTTGTTGCGGAACGGCGTCGCGTAGGATGGCCGCAAAATAACAAAAATCCTGCGACATCCAGAATTGCCGAGTATCTTCGAGCAGGTGAAGGCATTATCGTAATAGAGTGATCCCTCGCTTTGCCAACAGTAAAGCTCGATGGAGCCTTTGATTAAAATCCTCGACAGTTCATAGGTGCAGTGAATTGACGCGCTATTGGTTCATCGTAATCGCCCTCTCTGTCAGCAGTTTTGGCACTGACTCACTTACTTATGGCCAAGCGATCTCGTTTAATCGACAAATTCGGCCCATACTTTCGGAGAACTGCTTCTCCTGTCATGGTTTTGATCCCAAACATCGCGAAGCCGATTTGCGACTAGATCAATACGAAGGCGCCACGCGTTCCATCGACGGCCAGCGCGCAATCTCGCCGGGAGACTTGGCAAAATCAGAGCTTTGGCATCGGATCCAGAGCGATGATCCGGATGTGGTCATGCCACCACCGAAATCTCAGAGAATGAAACTGACAGCGGAACAACGCGAACTGATCCAACGCTGGATCGAAGAGGGAGCACAATTTGAAGCACATTGGTGCTTCACCGCTCCCGTTAGGCCACAGATTAAAGCGACCGGCCGCGATGCGATCGATCACTTTGTGAATGCAGGGTTGCGGCGTGCTGACCTATCGATGTCCCCGCGAGCTCCGCTCGAAAAACTTATTCGGCGCGCTTCACTCGACCTGACTGGATTGCCACCCACGACGACAGAGATCGATCATTTCTTGGCCGATTCCGCCCGCGACCCGGATGAGGCTTATAGCGCATTAATTGAAAGACTTTTGCAAAGTCCACACTACGGTGAACGCTGGGGGCGTTGGTGGCTCGACCAGGCACGATACGCCGATAGCAACGGCTATTCAATCGATGCTCCGCGCGCGATTTGGAAATATCGCGACTGGGTTGTCAATGCGCTCAATGCCGATATGCCTTTCGATCAGTTTACGGTGGAGCAGTTGGCTGGTGATCTACTGCCGGGTGCAACGGAAAGTCAAAAAATTGCCACTGGTTTTCATCGCAACACGACCATCAATCAGGAAGGTGGCATCGATCTTGAGCAGTTTCGTGTTGAAAGCGTCTTCGATCGAGTTGCGACCACCGGAACGGTCTGGCTGGGGTTAACCATAGGTTGCGCTCAATGCCACGATCATAAATTCGATCCAATTGAGCAACGTGAGTTTTACCAATTGTTCGCATTTCTGAACAACCAAGATGAACCTACGCTAAAAGTGGATGACCCGAGTTACGATCAGGCTCAATTAGCTGCTGACGAGCGAGCGTGCGAAGAACCTTTGGCTGAGTTTTTGCTATCGCATCGACAATTGCAAAGCGATTGGGAGTCGACGCTCGCCGAGCCCGCACTGAGCAAAGTCCACTTTGCCATTAAGCCGTTGCTGACGAAACCGATCGCCGAGCGGACGATTGTTGAAAATTCGACTGTCTATGCCAGCGGACCGGGTGCATCAGACCAGATTTTCCGGGCATTAAACGAGAAATTCAAGGCCGCATTAGAGTTGCGGGATGGCGGGATTACCACAATGGTCTTGGTAGAGCGAACCGTACCGCGGCGGACGACCCTCTTCACCAAGGGTGATTTCACTCGACCAGCCGACGAAGTCAGCCCTGGAACACCCGCTGTGTTGCATAGGTACACTCATGCCGCGGGCAGCAACAATCGGCTGGATTTGGCGCGATGGGTTATCAGCCCCGACAATCCACTTACGGCGCGCGTGATCGCGAATCGTGTTTGGCAACAATTGTTTGGGCGTGGCATTGTCGAGACCGAAAATGATTTTGGTTCCCAGGGTGCTTTACCCACCCACCCGGAATTGCTCGATTGGTTAGCCACAGAGTTTGTTGAGGGAGGCTGGAGCCTCAAGGCATTGCAGCGCACCATCATGGGCTCGGAGACGTATCGTCAGAGTTCGGTCGATCGACCTGAGCTGAGACACAAAGATCCTAATAACTATCTGCTCGGTCGCCAACAGCGTTTGCGGCTCGACGCCGAACTCGTACGTGACAACGCGCTAGCAGCGAGTGGTTTGCTTTCAAAGAAACTGGGAGGAGCGCCGGTGTTCCCGCCGATCCCA
>JAYVHC010000421.1:0-5917 GCA_043771575.1 Planctomycetia bacterium | reverse complement strand
GCCGGTGCGCCGATACGCGGCATGGACTCGATAGCCTTGTCGATCAAACCATAGGTTACACCTTCAGCGGCCGACATGAAGCAGTCGCGATCGGTATCCGCTTCGATCTGCGTGAGTGTTTGTCCGGTGTGCTTGAGTAAAATCTCGTTCAACTTCTGTTTAATGCGTTTGAACTCTTTGAAGTGAATCGAAATTTCTTCGGCGGTTCCTTGCATGCCGGCAAGTGGTTGGTGGATCATGATGCGCGCGTTGGGCAGAGCGAATCGCTTACCTTTCGCACCGGCGGCCAGCAACACGGCGCCCATCGACGCGGCTTGACCAATGCAGTAGGTCGCGACGTCACAGGAAACGAACTGCATGGTATCGTAAATTGCCAAGCCTGCACTGACGCTGCCGCCGGGCGAATTGATGTACAAGTGAATGTCGGCCTTCGGATCATCCGACTGAAGGAAGAGCATTTGCGCGACCAGCGCGTTGGCGACTTCATCATCTACTTGGGAACCCAAGAAGATGATTCGATCTTTGAGTAGACGACTGTAGATGTCGTAAACTCGTTCCTCGCGACCGCTTTTCTCGATAACGTACGGAATCATTGGCATAGTGGTGTTTCAACTCCGAGGTAAGTGTTTTGTGTTGAGTGAGCTTGAATGGTGGCTGCGTTACGCTTTATCTTCAGCATCAACGGGCGTTTTCATGAGAATCTCATCCACCAAGCCGTAATCCTTGGCCGCTTGAGCGGTCAGGAAGAAGTCGCGGTCGGAGTCCTTGGCGATCTGCTCCCTATCTTTGCCTGTATGGGTTGCCAAGATACCGTTGAGCAGGTCTCGGTAGCGCAAAATTTCAATGGCTTGAATTTCAATGTCCGAGATTTGTCCGGAGACGCCGCCCGCAGGTTGGTGCACCATCACGCGGCTGTGGGGCAAGCAATAGCGTTTACCTTTCGTTCCCCCAGCTAGCAAAATGGCCGCACCGCTGGCCGCTTGGCCGACGCAGTAGGTCGCAACCGGACACGAGAGGATCTGCATGGTGTCATAGATGGCCAGCGTGGCGATGACTTCGCCGCCGGGGCTGTTGATGTAAAAATGGATGTCTTTGCGGCGATTTTCGCTCTGCAGGTAGAGCAATTTCATTACCACGTCATTGGCATTGCCTGTATGGATATCGCCCTGCAAGAAGACGATACGGTTCTCCAGTAGCAAATCGCCGAGCGTCAATTGGCGTTGACGCTGATAGCTCTGGTAAGCATGAGAATTGGTAAGCGAATGATTCTGGTAAGCGGAATTCAACGTACACTCCCTTTCGGCTGGTTGCCTTCGTAAACTCAATCAGAAATGCGTTTGCAGTTGGTACTACACAATGTTGGCCCTTCGCTTGGTTTTGGCAAGAGCACGTTTGTCTTTTTGGATAAGCTGGGTGAAGATGGGAAAAGAAAAAAACCGAGCGGCTGACGAATCAGCGGCCCGGTTTGTAGTCGCAACTTTGAAGTTCAGCAATATCGCAATGGATGTTATTCTTGCATCTGTGCTGGTCCGGCAGCCTTCGGTCCGTCCGGCAGCTTGGGAGCACCCGGCAAGGCCTCGGGTTCATTGTTGAACTTGGCATCTGGAATTTCGACCATTTCGCCCGCTATCAGGAAGTCCACGTTGCTGGACACGGAACGATCCATCAAGAATTCTTCGTCGGGCACGGCAGTTACATTCGCGGCCTCGGTGATCTTTTCGATGACCTGACGTTCGATAATCTGGTTGCGAATCGCATCCATTTGCCCCGACTTTTCCAGTTTGGCGCGGACGCGGCGCGGCGACGAATCGCTTTGCTCGGCGATCAATTCGATTTCTTCATCGTAGTCGGCTGGAGACGGTTCAACCTTCAAGTCTTCCGCGATTTTCTCTAGCACAAAGTGCTCGCGAAGCGCGCGAATCGTTGACTCGCGTGCGTTCAAGCGGGAAGCGTTCAGGTAACCGGACACTTGCTCGGGGCTGAAGCTGTTGCGTTGTAATTCGAGCTGCAGGCGTTGCAATTCGCGCTGAGTTTGGCGGCGGATGAGCGACTCTGGCATTTCCCAGTTGGCGCCGCGTGTCAGTTGATCGACAACTTGTTTCCGGACCGCTTGCTGTTGATGGTACTTGAATTGACGTTCGAGTTCGGTGCGAACGAATTTCCGAAGCTCATCAACGCTCTCGAAGCCGAGCTCATCGAGCTGCTTGGCTGAGATTTCGCTGACTTCGATGCGGCGGATTTCGTGGACTTCGAACTCGGCTTCGACCTCTTTGCCACGATAATCTTCGTTTGCAGCGGCTTCGGAGATTTTTACGGTGGTGGTGAACTTGTCACCTTCTTTCTTCCCAACAATCAGTTTGTCGAAGTCATTGACAACGGCATCCCCAAAGGTCAAGTTCTTGCGAACAACGACACTTTCTTCATCGAGTTGGCTAAGTTTCTTGCCGTCGACGGTAAAAGTCGCGTTCAGCGTTACCGTGTCACCAGCCTTCGCTTCGCTGTCGATCGGCTCGCCGGTCATAAAGCGAGTCAGCGTGCGGGCCAAGTGATTGTCGACATGCACTTCGGTCAGGTCGCAAGCAGGTCGTGTAAGGCTGAGACCTTCCCATTTCGGTGTCTCGAAGTCGGGACGCACTTCGATTTTGAATTCGTAACGGAAATCGCCTTCCGGAGGCAGCACCACTGCGTTGTAATCGAAGTCGGGTTCGCTGATCGCGGAAAAGTGATCGGCTTCGGTGACCAATTGCAAACTGTCCATGACCAGTGAGCTTTTGACTTGCTCGGCCACCTGGTCTTTGAATTGCGATTCGACCAGCTTGCGAGGTGCTTTACCATTGCGGAAGCCAGGCAACTGAGCTTTGGGGACAATGTCGTTAAACGCTTCCTTACGGTAGCGATCGACCTCAGCCCGAGGGATCGTAATCACCACATGCCGTTCACAAGCCGAAGGCGAGTCGACTTTGACGTCGAACTCTAGCTTTTTTTTCTCTTGGGCAGGTGCGTCGTTCACGTCGTCGTTTTCAATATCGGTCGTTGCCATCGCCATTGGGCTCCGGTTCATCCTGAGAAAATTTGTTTAAAAGGGAACGCGACCGCGTCGCTAGATGTCCCTCTTGTCTGCCACTAGCGTATCACCAAACCTTGGTAAGGTAGGGCGTTGCCGGTTGCAGAGCTTAAAGCATACGCACATTAAAATAAAAAAGGGCAAATCGGCCTAGAGCGGGTGATGGGATTCGAACCCACGACAACAACGTTGGCAACGTTGTGCTCTACCAACTGAGCTACACCCGCGAGGTGCGCCAAGGCCGATTTGCCCTAATGTTTTTGATTTTTCGAGCTTGTTCAGTTCGCTTGACGTGCTCGCACTGGGCGCCAACACGCATTCTGGGTACCGAAGGATTATCGTAATACCCCCGAGTGTGAGTCGACAGGCAAAGATTATATGCTTCGGCGTAGTCGTTGCAATAGATGATCCGAGTTCCTTTGCTGTGACTTGAACGTTATTATCTCGGAGACGGTCGCAATGCCGAATTCAGGCATTGCAAAAAGTGGATTTTGGAAAGGAAACACGCGTGTTCGCTTCAGCCAGAACGCTTCGAATCCCAGCTGTAGCCCAGCCGCAAGGCGTGCGAAAACGGGTCAAGAGTTGTGCGAAATATGTGAGTCTCAGGGCAGTGATGGGCATTGCCGGGCTAATCCTTGCGGTCCCAAACGTGAAAGCTGGGTTGGTTCCTAGCGATGTTGTGGTGGTCGTGAATGGCGCATCGATCGACTCCCGAACACTGGCAAATCATTACGTTTTGTTGCGGAATATTCCCGCCGCCAATGTCGTAGTGCTCAACAAAGTACCGAATTCCGAGGTCATTTCAGTCGCAGAGTTTCGAGCGAAAATCCTCACTCCACTGCTAATCGAATTGGATCGCCGCAAAATAAGTGGCCATATCCAGTGCATAGCCTATTCGAGCGATTTTCCCACTGCGATCGATATTCAAACGGATATCAAGCCGCTTGGGAAACTGCCGGTTTTCTATACTTCGCGAGCTTCGATCAACGCGCTGACCTATTTTTATGGGTTGGTGCAAGCCTCGAATCCGAATTACATCCAACTGCAGGCAAACGCTTACGCGCGGCGTGAGTTAGACGCCTTTTTCACCAATCCACTCGGAAGTTTGACTGAGAGCGACTGGACCAAAATTCAAAAACAGATTGCCGCCGAGGACCACAGTGGGGCCGGCGAGGCGCTGGCTCAGTTGGCCGAAGAGTACCAAAACCACCATCCCATCGCTTACTTGGCTGCCGCCGAATACGCTCAGACGGATAAGCAGTCAGTGGCCCTCGACCTGTTGGAAAAGGCGGTTGCGCGAGGCTGGACAGCCGGCGGGTACTTGCAAGCGGACGAAAGATTCGCCAAGTGTCGCGACGATTCGCGTTTTCAACTCTTACTGCTCTCACTGGACGATTCACAAACCAAATACCAGCCCACGATTGGTTTTGAAGCCAAGCGTGCTTGGGGAACCAATGGAGTGCCATCAGCCGATTTGCGGCTGGGTTCGCGTTATTTGCTGTGTACCGTTCTGGGGGTAACGCGCGGCGCTGGAACGACTCTTAAGCAAGCAATGGATATTCTCGAGCGATCTGCCGCCGCGGATTTCACGCAACCCAATGGTGGATTCTACTTTTGCGTTACCAGTGACGTGCGAACGAAAACGCGCGAGCCAGGCTTTGCAGACGCGGTCGAGTCGTTGAAATCACTTGGTTTCTCCGCTGATATCGTCCGCGATCCCCTACCTCTCAGAAAAGTCGACGTGCTGGGCGCGATGGTGGGAACACCCAATTTCGACTGGACAACTTCCGGCAGCAAGCTCTTGCCGGGTTCGATCGCCGAGAACCTCACGAGTGTTGGCGCCGATATGAGTTCATTGCGTGGGCAGACGAAATTGACTGAGTTCCTCAAAGCGGGCGCGGCGGGCAGTAGCGGCACAGTGACGGAACCGTATTCCATGCAGCCCAAATTTCCGCACCCGCAACTGTATGTTCACTACGCGAAGGGACTGTCACTGGCCGAAGCATTTTACGCATCGGTGACTGGGCCTTATCAGCTGCTGATTATCGGCGACCCGCTGTGCCAACCGTTTGCCGCTCCACCTAAACCTGAGCTCTCGAGCGAATTACAAACGTTGGCTGAAAATGAATCGCTGAAATTTCCTCTAAAATATGCAAGCGAACCGTTCGCCGCTGGAAAACGCCCGCCCGGTGCTCCGCTGGCATTTAGCGTTCAGTTCGGAGACATGGCAGGTCAAACCAGTGCCGTCCAGCCGAAAGTGGAAATCAAGTTGGCCAAGACACCACGGGGATATCATGAGGTTCGGTTGATTAGCATTGGCGATGATGCTTTAGGACAGCGCAGCGAAGTCGTTTTGCCATTGTGGATTGGGGACGAGAGTGCCGTGACGATCGAGACTCCGCAGAACGTTTCCTTCAGCGAACGAAAGGTGAAGATCAAAGCCAAGGCCCAATCCGCAAAATCGCTGTCTGTTTGGCACGAAAGTGAGCAGTTGGCCATCGTCTCGAGCGCCGATGGGGAATTTGCAATTCCGTTGGAAACTTTGGGCATGGGGAAAGTGCGGTTGCAGGCGCGCGCCGAGCTTGAAAATGGCAGCGTCCTGAAGAGCTTGCCCGTGACTTTGGAAGTTATGCCCTAGGTTTTAGTTAGTTAGTGCTTCGTCACAAGGGCGTGGCATAGGCTTTCAGCCTGTGAAATCCGATCGGCAAAGTCTCACACACGCTGGAAGCGCTGGAAGTCTAAAAGAAACGATTGGGGACAATCGTTCTAGTGCGCCTTTGAAGGCGTTTGATCAGCAGGGTGGAAGTCCCTGTCAGGGTAACGTTACCGCCCTGAATCCTACGGTAACTGCGT
>JAYVHC010000420.1:0-5224 GCA_043771575.1 Planctomycetia bacterium | reverse complement strand
GCAGCCGACGAAGGCCAAAAGTGGGATGCCGCTGCCGAACACGACCGCGAAGTCTACCGTCACGAAAACCCGATTGATTTCATGCAAGAAACGCTTCGCCATGTGGCGTGATAACGTCGCGCTTAATACAGCGCCATCGACAGCTTTCGTCGATAGTCGCGCGTTAATTCCGCATCCTCAGGCAGCACGCGGAACACGTCGACCATCAACGCTCGAGCTTTCTCGCCGGTCAGTTTGCGATCGCGAGCGACCAATGACAGACATATTTCAAAGGCCTGTTCGTACTGCTGATGACCCGCCAGAACTTCGGCCAGCGTCAGTTGCAATTGGAAATTCTTCGGATCTGCCTCTGCATTTGTTCGCGCCGCTTCGATACTTACCCCAGCCTTTGAACTCAACTCCCAAGCCGCTTTTACTTTCTCAGCAGAGGGCTCTAAAAAGCCTCGCTTTTCAAGCAACTCGATGATCTCGCCGCTTTCGGCACGGCGTTGTTGTGCCAGCAGCAATTCGGCCAACTGAATCAGCGCCGGCGCATCGTTGGGTGCCTGTTCGAGGAACTCCCGCAACTTTGCTTCCGCAGCGACCGGATCGGCGGCCGCAAGTAATCTCGCGTCGAGCAGCAGCGTGCCTGCCAATTGCTTATGGATCCAATCGCGTATCGCCGCTTCGGGCATCGCACCTTGAAACGAATCAACTAGATTGCCATCCCGCATTGCAAAAACTGCGGGAATTCCCGAAACTTGAAATTCGGCTGCGGCTCGTTGAGCCTTGTCGGTGTTGGCTTTAGCTAACAGGAATCGGCCAGCGAACTCTTCGGCAAGTTTTTCGAGTACGGGCCCAAGCGCTCGACAAGGCGCGCACCACTCGGCCCAAAAGTCGACCACCACTAGACGCTCTTTGGAACCCTCGAAAACGATCGCTTCGAAATCTTCGTCCGTCGTATTAACGACCCACATCGATTTTTCAGTAGTGTCAGACATGCAACAGGGAACCCAAGAATAGGCCAGCTTTGATTAGAAACCAACCAGTCAATATACCAAATGTAGGTAACCCCAAGGGACAATAGAATTTCCCCGAGCTGCGGCCGAGTTGCTCCGCAACTTGGAGCTGACGGTCAAGCCTGTGCAGGTACACCGCTGCCTAATTGTGCGAGCACTTGGAGGATGCCATTAAGATGTGCCATGCGTGGACCGAAGCGATCCACAAATTCGCTCAACATGAACTCGCCGTCCATCAAAGTGTCTTCATTTTCGATGATCTCGTTTGACAGATTGTCGAGAAACTCCGCTTGAACTTTTGATAGCGTTTCCGCTGCCCGCCGGCAAGCCTTCGCCAACCGCGGATTCGCATCCTTCCACTGCTGCAATTCATTCGCGCGCTGTTTCTGGACGTTCACCGTGTTTTGCACCAATTGCTCAAGCAACTGATTTTGCTTTTCTTGCGAAAGTACCAATTGTCGAAGCAATGCCACTGTGGCCGGCCCCACCTCGTTTGGCAGCGGTGCCGCCGATGCGGCTGGTTCCGCCGAAACGTCGATGCGGAAAACGGGCGAATATTGAGAAGGGTCGTGGGCCACTTGCGTGTCTCCAACAGAGAATGATGCCATCGAAGTACTGGCTCTCATTATAGTCGCCCGCTACTTTCAGTCGAGCGAATGGCGCGTGGCAAGCTAGATAAACTTGGAAAGCGACGCTAGAACTGGCACAAACAAGAAGGGTGTTAAAGTCGATGCCATGCAAATCCCGACACCAGACTCTGGACGAGTCTCGCGGCTCGCGATCCGCACTTGACGCTAGCAACTAAGGGATTATGAATCAGTATGGGGAGCAATACCAAAACATTGCTGGCATTGGGCTTCATTACGGTACGACATCATGTCGAACATGGGTATTTTGGCGGCTATCTGATCCTAAATCAGCTGGGAAGGCCGCTCGAATTCCATTGCACTTTGCCGGTCAAGCCAAGTCGCGCTCAGTCCCTGCTGTACGGTCCTACGCTGGACGACTTCATTTGTGGTGAACAAATCGCCAAAGCGCTCGTGACCAAAGCAAAACTGAAACCAAGCCTTTTGCTAACCGACTGCTCAGCGGTACTAGCGTTCGAACAAGTTGGCGACGAGCCGATGGTGTTAGTCGAAGCCGACGATGCCAATTGCAACGAAGCGCACTTGCGCCGGCCACATTTAGCGGATACGAAATTGAATTGTTTTGGATCTTCCGGTGTGCGTTGTTATGTGAGTTCGTCGAGTTCAGCGACCAGTGATTTACTGTCCGACATCACGCCAAAGCTAGCACCGAATTTCGATCTCACGGAACCCTTCCAACGTATTGCTGAAGCTTTATTGGAAGCGCACCCCATTGTCAAAGCGGCTTAAATTCTCATGCAGACGCCAACGAGCCACAGTATTTGGGGCGGTATCGAGTTTGCGCAAACTACACCCATGCTCAGTGTTCCTGTGGCGATCGACTTCCTAGCCACGGGCTGGCAAGGTCAGCTCGATCGCGGCCAATTGCTCGAAGTGGATTCGCGGGCGATCGGGCTTGCGGAAATCCATGTCGTTGCTATTCGCTTGCAATCCAAATTGCCCCCAACGATTGGATTCTCATTTCCTGAATCCCCCGACTTTGGGTTGGCTGACTCACCGGCTCCCTTTGCAACTGCTGCGAAGAATTCGCCCGCTGGAAAAATGCCACCCCGCACGAGCCAGGTAGATGACCTTGTCGCAGCGACCGCAGCCAACAAACGCACGCGCATCGCTCCGCCGAAAGACTTGGTCAAGCTAGAAGATCGCTTGTACTTCGTGCTGCAGCCGCCGCTGGAGAATCTGATAGCTTCTGCGCGACTCGAGTTTCCATTCCCTCCGTTCCCCTACCAGTTCGACGGCATCGCGTTTCTTTTCCCGCGCGAAGCGGCAATCTTGGCCGACGAAATGGGCTTAGGGAAAACGATGCAGGCGATCACCACAGTCCGCATGCTGTTGCTATCAAGTCAGTTACGCAACGTACTGCTGATCTGCCCCAAGCCGCTGGTGACCAATTGGATGCGCGAGTTTCGACAATGGGCTCCCGAAATTCCCGTGGTGGTAATCGAAGGCGATCAAGCCAAACGCCAGTATATCTGGAATCAACAAGACACTCCCGTTCGCATTGCCAACTACGAATTGCTGATGCGAGACAAGGCACTTCTCGATATTCCAGGCATGCATTTCGATCTGGTAATTCTCGACGAAGCGCAGCGTATCAAAAACCGCAACAGCACCACCGCAGAAATCGTTCGCGCATTACCACGCACGCGATCGTGGGCGCTCACGGGTACGCCGATTGAGAATTCCGTGGAAGACTTGGTGAACATTTTCGAATTCCTCCAACCCGGCTATTTGCGCAGCGACATGTCGCTCAAAGCAATCAGTCACGCGTCGCGAGATTACATCATTCGCCGCACCAAGGACAAAGTCCTGACGGAAATGCCACCTAAAATGTTCCGCGACGAAGAACTTGAACTCACCTCCGCCCAGTTCGACAGCTATCGAACTGCGGAGGACGAAGGCATTGTGCAACTGAGCGACATGGGCGAAACACTCACCATCCAACACGTGTTCGAATTGGTTTTGCGACTGAAGCAAATCTGCAACTTTGATCCCCTGACCGGTTCCAGTTGCAAACTCGAACGGCTCGAAGCCGACATGGAAGAAATAGCGGACAGCGGACACAAGGCGATCATCTTCAGTCAATGGGTCGAGACGCTTGATAAAATCGCCCAGCCGCTGGCGCGCTTCGGCCCCATGCAGTACCACGGTCGTATCCCTTCGAACAAACGCGACGCGGTGATCGCTCAGTTCAAAACGGATCCATCGAAGCACTTGATCTTGATGAGCTACGGAGCGGGCAGCGTGGGCTTGAATCTCCAATTCTGCCAATACGTATTTCTTTTCGACCGTTGGTGGAATCCAGCCGTCGAAGATCAAGCCGTTAATCGCGCACACCGAATTGGCGTCGCTGGACCAGTCACCGTAACTCGCATGATGGCAGCCAACACGATCGAACAGCGGATCAACGACGTGCTCGAAAAGAAAAGAGAACTATTCAACCAGCTTTTCGCCGACACCGACGCGCCCGCCTCATCAGGCTTGAGCGCCGACGAAATCTTCGGCCTCTTCAATCTTAAGCCAACTAGAGCACTCAAGAAACACGCTGCGTAGCGATTAGAGAATAGAACGACTAGAGAGTAGAGCGATTGTCTCAATCGTTCAAGGCAGCCATGTCGCTACCCACTGGCTAAGTGGCAAACGCTGTGCGGCCCCGCTGCGATAAACATCGAGAACCGGGTACTTTTCTCTGTAGCACCCACTGCAAGCCAGCCTCTACAACTGCGCGTTGGGGAATGTCTTGCGACCTCCGTTCCGATTCGCTTCGGCAGGAACGGTTGAGGACAACCGTTCTACACTCAAAGCCACCCTGCTGTTGCTGCAGGCTGCCGGTTTTCGTTTAGACTGTGAGCCTAGGGTCGCTCTCCTCGGCCGTCATCCGGAGCGAATTTGTTCGTTACCCGCAGTTCGAGCCGCTACTATGTCTAGAAATCGTTTTGTTAGTGATCGACGCAGCTTCCTTGGAACGGTTGCAGGGTTAGCTGCTGGCTGGCCGCAACTGCCCCAATATGCGCTCGCGCAAGAGGCAGCCGCAAAATCGGTAACTCTGGCGAGAGGTTCACGGGGAGTAGTTGCTACCGTTCAGCCGCTGGCAAGTCTCGCAGCGATCGAAGCCTTCGCACGGGGTGGCAATGCGATCGATGCAGCCATCGCAGCTTCGCTGATGTTGTCAGTCGTCGATGGACATAACTCCGGAATCGGTGGCGGTTGTTTAGCGTTGGTACGGACAGCAACGGGTGAGGTTTTCGCGATTGACGGACGCGAACGAGCGCCGATGAAAGCCACGCCCGAGATGTTTTTTCGCGACGGTAAACCCGATCCCAAGCTGAGCCAACTGGGATCGCTGGCCGCCGGCGTACCTGGCCTGATCGCAGCTCTCGATCACCTGGGATCGAGTTGGGGACGCATCAGTTGGAAAGACTCGTTGCTCGGTGCTGCGAAAATTGCTAAGGATGGATTCAAGTTGGATCGCAATTACGCGGCGAACCTGCAAGGGTCGGCTGTGGAGCTGCGGCAGTTTGCGGAATCGAAGCGCATTTTGCTCGACGATCAGGGTTTGCCACGCGCCGCGGGTTCCTT
>JAYVHC010000419.1:0-9511 GCA_043771575.1 Planctomycetia bacterium | reverse complement strand
TTTTTGACACATGAATTGCATGAAGTAAAGACTCGCGAGCATAAACAAGCAGGCACCGATGGCCTTGGGAATCTCGGCAGTCCAGTCGTTCGCCTTCATGAACAGGATTGCAATTTGAGATCCACGATCGAAAAATGCCCAGCACAATCCAATTACACATAGCCACCAACCCCATTTGGTTCGTTTGATGAGGCCAATGCCGGAAATCAAATCGAACGTTCCGAAAACGAACAATATTCCTGCAAACAAGGCTCCGAGCGCGGCCATCGGCAAAACGTTGGCGACCGCCCCAACAATGCTGGTCAACGCTAGAACGACCACGCCCAAGCTAATGCACAACGTGGCACCAATGAAGTTCAAGACCGCCAAGAACGTGATGTTCCCATTGGCCGTTTTGGCGACCGTGTTTACGTGTGCGTCAGCGCCCACGAATTTTCGCAACACGGCTGCTTCGTTCGACGCCCGCGCGGTGGGAGGACTGTAGGGATTCGTGGCCGTGCGCGCAAAGTCGGCTGCGGTTAGCTGATCAAAAAAACTGCTGTCGACTACGGGAGTGGCCGCGACTTGCGGCGCTTTGGCGGGTACCACCGGGGTGGTCGTCTTCACTGCACTGGTAGCTTTGGAAGGGGATAACTTAGCAGCCACTTTGAGCACATTTCCGCACGGGCATTTGACGGACCGGCCCGCATAGGCCGCATCCACCGCGAATTTCTTTCCGCACTTTTCGCACGTTGTTGGAATTTTGGAAGCGTCCACGCGAAATCCTTTACCATAGCGTGAATGTGTCAATTCACTTCAATCCGACGTGCATAGGAATTGACATCAATTCTATTTAGGTACGCCATGGGACGCAAGCTTCGGCGTTGGCAGTGGCACGGGTGGCACGCTCAGAGCGAAGCGATGGGCGTGTTGGCGCTTTTTCAAAGCGTGACTTGGATAGTATATCAGTGCTCACTTTGATTACAGATTGGATTAGCCGCCATGCGCTAGAGAGCGTCCCGCTTAGGAATCGCATGGAAAACACTGATTAACTAGGTGTTATATCAGCCGGAAGGCGTTAGTCTCCGGTTGTGGATCGAACCGGAGGCTAACGACTTCCGGCTGATAAAACTAACCATTGTAAAAGTACTCTGAGTTCAATCCTCGAAAGCGGAACGCTCCTTACCGAAGTGTCGCAGGGCCGGTCGCGCCCGCTTGCGATAGCGGTTGCGATTTTTCCAGAGGCAACCACCACACGGCTCGCTGTGCCAACCAACTGGCTGAAGGGGGTGCCGAGTTGCTTGAAGCCGTCGTAACGCCTTGCCCGTAATTCAGCAAACTGACAAGGTTCTGTAGCGGAATAGGTTCAAAATTAGCGTGAACCGCGATTTCGCCGGCAGCATCAGCCATCAATGTGCCAGGCGTCAGCGGACGGGAGCGGCCCGCCGTGTCAGGCAACGTCTGTTCGACTCCGCCATACAATTTGAAAACTCCAGGCGAAATTTCAAACATCGCTTGCAACTGTTCAAAACTCTGCTCGACATTGTGGACTGCCCGAGGCAGCGTAACGCCCAGCGTATTTTGGCTAGCGATCAGCAAATTGCCGTCGATGCGCCCATGTTTGACGGTTACTCCGCCAACCGCAGTGTGTAATCCACGATCGGTTACTTTTAGGTTTTCGAACCAAATCAAATTGCCGTCCGTAACGTACGAATCGAGTCCCAAGGTCAATCTGCCGAAATCGATACCCGCCAGCCAAGATTTGGACACATTGGCTTGCCAAGCGTTGTTGCGTTGATGTAGCGATAATTGGCCGAGGAATACCGCTCGGTCGCCAAGTTGCTGAACAACGGGAAGTACTGGAGAAATCAGATTGCAGGGCAAGCCAACCGGGCCACTATCGAGTTCTAGGTTGGTCGACAAGTGTCGATCGCTGTGCTGCCGAACGATCTTAAGCAAGCTAGGTTTCGAACCGGGTTCCGCCGCTTGCATGCGAAACTGTGCACCCACCACGGTCCGCTCGGCTTGCGAGTAGATTTCGACTGCAATCTGCTCCAGCGTTTGCTCCTGGTCGATATTACACAGTCGCAGTTCTTCGCACTCGATCCGAATTGCTGGCTGCGCGGTCTGAGGTCGGCAAACGAACCAGTCATGAATCATATGCCAGGTCGCAGATAACTGTCGCGTTTCAAATTCAGGTTCGTCAAGTTGGATCGACCACATCGCTGCCTTGCGACTGATCGCTACCGATCGAATTCGTCCTAACGATGCTCGCGATTCTGGATGCGACAATCGCAGACCATGCAACACGAATCGCTCTGGTGCAAGCGATTCGATCGCGGCGATTTGAACGTCTACACCCAGACGTCCGGACAGCCAAGTCGACCAAGCATGCGCACGATTTTCTTGATAAGCGGGGATGAACTGCGCGATCGAAAAACCGATCACCAGCAACAGTGGGCCAACTCCTAGCAACACGAACGCAGCCCGACACAATCCACGCTGCGACGATTCGTGTAGTTGCCATTTTCCATGGGGCTTGCGACTTGCCATCGTAGCTCAGCGTTTTTCCGTTGATTGCTGGGTTCTACAACTAGTTAGGTCCGGACGTTACCAAACCGGTCGCTCGATAGCTACTGGGAATTCCGTCAGGTCGCAATTGCTATCAAATTCAAGAGCGTAGAACGATTGTCCTCAATCGTTCGGGGCCGCCAGTGCTTTTCCCCTGGCCAACGCTAATTCACTGGAACATGGTCTTCTACTACCGTCCGCTGTGCTACGGCTGAACGGTTGAGGACAACCGTTCTACATTCTCAGCACCCTACTTGCTCAAGAACGCGATCAACTCTTCACCTTTGGGGATCTCAAGCGGAAAACGTTTGCAGAACGCATGGTCGTCGATGCCAGCGAACTGGCGCAGGGAATGGTGAATGTGTTCAGGCCGGATACGAATACCCTGAGAAGGGTCGAGAGATAGCGTCCCGGGATGTACTGGCACCAGCTGCTGTGCCGCGTCGGTTGCACCAAGCACTCGATTACCTGCGATACCAGGTCCAAGGAACATGATCGAACCGATTGACCAGTGATCCTTGCCGTTGCCATTGTTGTAAGTTGGTGTTCGGCCCATCTCGCTCTGCATGATCACCACCAACTGGTCACGAATCTGCAATTCCTCGGCTTTTTGCAGGGTGTAGTCGATACCCGCCAATAATTCGGGGATCAACTTCATTTGATCGACATCATTGTTATTATGGCTGTCAAACTGACCTATTGAGAGATTCGCTGAGATGCACACTCCCGCTTTGAAGGCCGCCAGAGCAATATCAGCCTGTTGCGAGATCCGCTCTTTGGCAGGCGATTCGGGTATGAAGGGCACTACGCGTTGCAGCGCCCTGGAATTCACTTGAGCCGAATAGAGCATGTTTTGACTCCGTTCAACGCGCGGCAAACGAGCGTCCGAGACGCGGGCTTCAAACTGCTGCTGCAGCGTTCGCTCGATGCGGTCGGAGACGAACGGGTCGTGATACGGATGTTGATCGATCCCTTCCACCGAATCGGCTTTGGCGAGCAACTTGAGCGACTGCAAATACGGTACGCGTGACATGGGAACAAGATTTCCCGTCGCGGAATAGTTTCCAAAAGTGAGGAAGGCCAACGGCGCTTCACTACCGTGACAGGCGGCGACCAGTGCCGCGAACGTGGGATAAGCCAGGCTATCGAGTTTGCCAGTCGCCATGTAGCGTTCGCAGGGCGTATGATTATTGACGGACAGGTCCAACCCGTTCAGGACTCGCAGCTCTGCACCATACTTGGTAAAGAATGCTTCGTTGCTCAGCCCCTGTTCAATGTGTTTCGCGTTGGGGGCAAAACGATGCGCCCCCGCCGTTTGAATATCTCCGGCGGTGTAAAGTCGATTGATACCGTCAGCGCCTTTGGGATCCATCAGATAGGTTGTGTCCCAACCGCCCGATGCATTGAAGACAATGTAATAGGGCCCCGGGTATCCGAGTGTTTCATCCGGAGCATCTTTTGCCTCGGTTAGACCGGAAAAGCTAATCGGAGCAGCCAAACCAAGTCCCGCGAGACTACATAGCTTCAGAAAATTTCTGCGCGACATGATGCTGTCCTACTCGTAAAGAAATTCGTGTTGACGCAGCAAGTAGGTAACCACGCCGCGCCATGCGCGAACGGTGTAATGCGGGTCATCCGTCTTGAACTCTTCTCGACCACCACAGAAATACGACTCACGGGGTTCATACCGGCCAAGTGTTTTGGCGTCGGCGATAATGCCAGAAAACAGTTCAAAAGTTCGCTGGATCTCTGGATGATCGGCATCACGTGCTTGGCCCAGCAAGTGTTGATGAAGATGCACAAGGGCGCGGATGATTTGCTGGTCACTCATTTCCGTGCCCGGAACCACTGCGGGCTCGATATGGGGAAAGAGCACTCGCTGCGTGGGCTCCCGTCGGAAATCGAGCGCCACGTTTTGACAAGCAACATCATTCGCCATAATCCGTTGGATAGCGCCCATCGCACCGCTTGGATCGGCGTTGCGTTCGGTGACCGTCTTGGAATCGATTCCACCGTACAGTATTTGATATTCATCATGCAAACGCCCCCAACGTTTGCCAAATATCGCTCCAATTTTGCGTTCTAGTTGCTCCGGCGTGATCAGTCGCACGATACCCACATCATCTAACTCGGCCCGCCGCTCAGGATGCTTTGTGGCCGTTGCTAGTCCGTCGGCGCAATAGAACTCCGAGGCAACGATCAATTTGATGGCTACTTTCAAATTGAAACCGGCTGCAACGAACTGGGAAGCGACGGCGTCGATCATTTGACGCTGCGCTCGGTAAGCGCGGCGCTTTGACCCGAACAGGGGATCGTCGATGTCTTCAGCAGGCTGAAGCACTTTGCGACCGAACAGCAGATAATAAACGTGTTCGACCATGGCGACTGGGAAGCGGGGATCTATCACCGCCCGTTCCGCAAGCCATTGGGGCGCTCGCCAACGTTCACTGGCAGGCAATTCTTCGCCTTCGAAGCCCGCCACGAACATGTCCCTATACCAACCTTCTTTGCGCGGGCCAAGATGCCCTTCAAAGTTAAAATCCTGAAAGATACCGGCGACTGGGTCGATGGTTTTATGGCAGACAACGCAATCCGCCGCTTGCATCGTAGGAATCTCATACTTGGCGGCAACTGCGGATGCGTCGGTTGATCGCGGGGCCAATTGCATGATGTCGATGCCCAAGAAGTGTTGGTAAAACATTCGTGCGCGCAATCGATTTCGGTTTGTCTCGGTCGACGGATAGCGACGCAAGTAATGGAACATGCTCACAAAGCCTGCGTGTGGATACAGGCCCGTCGCCGATTCCTGGGTCTTGCCGTCACGCCCCTTCAGCGCATTCAGTCGCGCAGGGATATATTCAAAGGGATCGTCTGCATGCTTGAATTGATCTTTGAGAGCATCGAACATTCCGTAGCCACGCGCGGTGTAGGGCGACACCATGATGTAGTCAGCCGTTGCAAGTTCCGTGAAAGGAAGATCGTGGCGGACAATGTGGGCGATCAATTCAAGCGGCTCGCGGAGCAAGGCGGCGCGGTAGACGTCCGCCAATTTCCAGCGGGCGCGTTCACGCTCGGCCTCGGGGATTTCCTCAAGCGGGAAGTTCTGAATCCAATTTCGAGTATGCTCGAAGTGATCGTACGACAAGATCGTTTCCGCATTGTCCTCGACGCCAAGTGTGAGGAAAATATCGTTGAAGCCCTCTTTAAGCCGATCGTAGAAGGCTTCCTCTTTCATCACGCCGTCGAGAATCGCATCTAGGGCAGTCGATCCAGCGTGAGCAACATGACTCTTTTCCTCGGATGTCGGCAACCTACCGCACAGCGAGAGCGTTGCTCGCCGCAATAATTGTTGCGGCGAAATCATCGACACAGATTCGAAGAACGGCGGTGTAAGGTACTTTTCTTCCTCGCGCGACATTGCTTCGGTCGGCGGGTCTTGTGTCGGGGTGTTGAGCTTATTCAATCGACGGACAAAGCTAGCCAAAATTCTATAGCCGCTCGAATCCGGTTTTAAGACTTCGCCGCCACCATGATCGAGACCGCCACTGGCCTTTAACAACAACCGCGATTGGTTGTCTTCCAAGGTGGTAGCCATCTTTGCGAACACGTCGTGCGTCCGCTGGCACCATGCGGGATCGTTCGCAGGCCTAGCCAAGACAAAATCACTCTCCCCAGCTTCTCCCGCTGGGTTATGGCATTTTAGGCAGGTGCGTTCGCCAACTTTCGCCCATACTTCTGCCTCAAAATAACGGTTTTCCCCGATACAACTCGCCGCAATTTCGATCGCAACTGGTCGTTGTATTTCGGGGCTTTGTCCGCAAGCGAAATGCGAAAGCAAATTGGCTGTCACCACCAACAGTGCCGCCGTAAAGTACTTTGTTCGCATGGTTCGCTTACCTACTGGCAATTCCATCGTAACTCCAAGCGTCAGCGAGGAAGCTTGACCGGGAGGTGAAACATCCTGGGAAGCAGCGTACCGCTGGCGGTGAGGCTGGGAATCATTTTTGCAATTTGGTACTGGGGGTTTGTGAGCCATTGGGCGCTAGCCACGGGTCTCGAAGTTGTGCTCGTTTGCAGTTTTGTGGTTCACCCAATGCTCATTCGCTGGCCGCGAATCGTTTGGTATTTGGCGGTCACCGTGCAAATTGAGTCAGCTATTCCGAAACCGCCAGCTAACGCCGACCGCTCACTGATACGAAGTCCGGCGGAAGCGACCCACCTAAAAATGTGACTCGAGTCATTCGCATCGTAAGGAACGCCTGCGGTATCCTTGAGGTCCCTTCCCATTGTGGCACGTTGCACACGCGAAGCAAGTGGGAATGAGTGGGTTATCGTAAGCACCTGTACATAAGTAAACTAGCATAACTATCACCAGTCGACACAAGTGAATCTATCAGCGAATTGAAATCATCCTGTATATCTTGTCCATCCATGTTCATTCATTCTGTTCGAAAACTTATGCATAGGTGCTTAGTTCAGTTATTTTTGCTGGATCGCAGTTTTCGGCTTCGGCAACTTCACTTCGATCAGTGGAGTTGGCGTGTGCTCACTGGTCAGCCACAAGTGCTGGCCATCGGGTGAAAAGCATAGGGCCTCGCCTTGCTTGCGCGGCGGTACCTCGAAGAACTTCGCGGCTAGCTCAGACGACTTCATTTCCCATGGTTTTTCCGGCTGTTTAGCATTGCGTTCGATCAGACAGGCGGGGCCGTAGGTGCAAATCGCCAGCCGCTGTCCGTCTCGAGAAATATCCGCTCCGGTAACCAGCGGAATGACATATTTGGCCACCGGTTTAGCTTTTACGCGAACATCACCTTTAGGGTCAGCAGGAATGCGCACTTCGTAAAACACACAGTTCAAGTTCTCTTTGGAGAGCAGCAAGAAACTATGCCGAATCGGATCATAAGCGAGTGCTTCGCTGTTGACCGGACCGAAGGGATACTCAACTTTCAATTCGTATTCGACTTCGGCTTTGCGTTTACGGTCGCCCTCCTTCCCCTTGGGTTCCCTGAAGACATAAATCGAAACGAAATCTTGTTGAAAATCATTGTCTCCGATATCGCCAACGGCTAACCAGTTCTTTCCATCGTGTTCAAACGAACACATATCTTCCCAGTCTTTCGCTTTCGCCTTTTCAACCTCCAGTTCGTAGATGAGTTTTCCCTTTCGGTCGAACGCAAACAAGCGCGGCGAATCGCCCGAGTCGTTGTGAGAAAAAAGAACATCATCCGAACGCGTCGAGAAGGCCAGTCCGCTGCTCTCGGACAGTTCCGGAATGTCGATCACCACGTGTCCGGTGTTGTCAGCTGCACAAAGCGCGAAGCAACTGGCGGCAAGGCAGGCGACGCGAGCAAAATTTAAGAATTGCATCTGGATGGAATTAGCTTCTCAGGACAGTCTCAAAGTCTAAATGATCAGGCTACTGGCGCCGCAGCCCCAGCTGAGGGTGGCACGTCCCTGAGTCTTCGAAGGGCGTGATTTGAGCTTGATTCGCCACGCCCTTCGTAGGCTCAGGGGCGTGCCACCCGACCCCAAAATCTAATCTGGACAGAGCACTAGCCCTTCCTTGCCCGACCTAAGCATATTCGCGTTCGGTGGTCAAACCTGGTTGTGGCACTGGATACTTTCCATCCGCGTCAGCTTTCACAGGAGCATCACTTTCGAAATTCAAGCTCTCGAGGCCTGGGGCAAACTCGTGCTCGCAGTCCATGAAATCATCAAACGTGACTACTTGACCGGTGTGAGCCGCCATGCGTCCCATCGAAGTTACAGCGCTGGCCATCACGCCGCGTTTGACCTCGTTGTAGGGTTTGTCCGCGCGTATGGCAGCGACCAAGTCATTCCACTCCAATTGGTATGGGTTCTTTTCATCGGCGGGGAATTCCCAAATTACATCGCTCTGCTCGTACCGCTGGCCCTTGTAGATTTTGCACTTGGCCGGCGTGTGAGCAGCAGCGGAAATCGTGGCTGCGGCCTTTGAGCCATGCACGAAGCTGGCGAACTCGTTGTGGCAGCCTGGTTGCGTGCGCCCGTTGAGGAATAACTTGGTGCCATCGCGAAATGTATATTCGACTGAGTAAGCGTCAAAGTTCTGATCGACCATGTCGCCGCGATAGTGACGTCCGCCGGATCCCTTAGCTTCCACTGGCCAATCGTCCTTCATCCAGCAACATTCATCAATATTGTGGATCAAAAAGTCGCTGTAACCTCCGCCGCTGGCCCACAAGAACCCGTGGAACTTGCTGATCTGGTACATCAGTTCCGACATATCCTTTGGCTTTGGTCCAACAGCTGCAGAACCGGTTGGTCCCGCCATGCGGTAGGCGCGCAGCATGAGGATGTCGCCGATCGCGCCGTCCTTGATCCGCTTGTAAAGTTCTGCGCGCGTCTCGCAGTGACGACACATGAGCCCCACGCCAACCTTCAAGTTCTTCTTGACCGAAAGTTCGCCTAGTTCCAGCATTCGCTTGCTGGTCGGTGCGTCAACCGTCACGGGTTTCTCCATGAACACATTCAAACCGCGCTCGATGGCATATTTGAACATGACCCAACGGAAGGCTGGAGGCGATGCCATGACCACGATATCGCCTGGCTTGAGGCAATCCATGGCTTGCTTGTAGCCATCGAACGAAACGAATCGTCGCTCGGGCGGCACATCCATTTTGTCTTGGAACGATTGCGACAGTTGCTGATAGCTGGCGCTCAATTTGTTGTCGAAGACATCGGCCATCGCGACCAATTTCAAGTTGCCTTCCGGTACCGAGAGCGCGTTTGAGGCCGCTCCAGTACCGCGACCACCGCAGCCGACGAGAGCGACTTGGAGCGTGTTATTCTCAGCCGCATGTACGTTCATAGTGCGCGTGGCCAGCACGGTTGCGGCCGTGGCAATCGCACCGGATTTCTTTACAAAATCGCGGCGCGAGGAATTGGGGTTCGTATCAGTCATCAAACTTCTCCGGTGGGT
>JAYVHC010000418.1:0-4901 GCA_043771575.1 Planctomycetia bacterium | reverse complement strand
GTGATGTCACACGCCTGCCCAGCCGAAACTTGCTTCATCGATTCGAAGACATCGGCCGGTCGCATCCATTTCGAAAACAATTCGCCGCAACCCCAAGCATCCGCCAGCAATCGCAGTATCGAAAAATCCGCCAGCGCTTGCCCCGGTGCGCGGGAGACGCGTTTAATGGTTCCGATGCGACGTTCACTGTTGATGAAGGTCCCTTCTTTCTCGCCCCAACCGGCAGCGGGCAGTACCAAGTCAGCCAGGCGCGCCGTATCGGTCGAGTGGTACATGTCTTGCACCACCAAAAAATCTAGCTTCGCAAGCAACTCTTTTGCACGAGGGCTACCGATCCAAGAGTGAGCTGTATTGGTGGCAATGATCCACAGTCCACGAATGCGTCCGGTTTCTATTCCAGCAAGGATTTGGTCATAGGCTAGACTGTTTTGCGTAGGAATTATGTCCACTGGGATTCTAAGGATCTCGGCGACGCGCTGCCGATCCTCCGGTTTGGTAAAGTCGCGATGGCCGAGAAGATTGCTGGTGTTGCTGTATAGGCGCGAACCCATCGCATTGCATTGACCGGTGATGCTGTTCGCACCCGTTCCAGGTCGACCAATATTTCCAGTCAGCAGCGCCAGATTGATGATTGCTTGGGCAGTACGAACCCCTTGGTAACTCTGATTGACCCCCATCGTCCACCAGAACGAAACCCGCTTGCCACTGGCGATCAACTGAACAACACGTTTTAGCTGAGCCGCTGAAACACCGGTCTCAGTGGAAACGCGTTCTGGATTGAAGGCTGACACATGGCGACTAAATTCTTCATAGCCCGCGGTGTGAGCGTCAAGAAACGTTTGATCCACTGCACCCGTTGCGATCAGCAGATTTGCTAACCCATAAAGCAGCGTCAGGTCGCTTTTGGGTTGAAGCCCAACATGTTCGCTAGCCGCCATGGCGGTCTCGGTCTTGCGTGGGTCGAGCACAATCAAAGCGGGATTGTATGGATTCTGCAGCACGCGTTGCCAAATAATGGGATGAGCCAGGCAGGGATTGGCTCCGATAAACACGAGCACGTCCGACTGTTCCAAATCAGCATAGGTGAACGGAGGTGCGTCGAAGCCGAAAGCTTGCTTGTACGCGACCGCCGACGTGGCCATGCATTGCCGCGTGTTGCCGTCCCCATGCACCATCCCCATTCCGAATTTGGTCAAGCAACCTAGGAAAAACATTTCTTCCGTCGCAATTTGTCCGGTACTTATGAACGCAACTGACTGAGCACCGTGATCTGATTGGATCGCTTTGAAGCGTTCGCAAAAAGTCTCGGCGGCTTGTGGCCAAGTGAGAGGCAGCATTTCTCCGTTGGGTCGGCGCAGCAGCGGGGTGGTTGCGCGGTCGGGCGCGTCGAGAACTCGCAACGACTCCCAGCCCTTTGGACACGCCATGCCTGTGTTTACTGGATAGAGACTATCCGGTGTGACATTAATGGCGACTCCATCGCGCATATGAATCGCCAGCCCACAACCCGTCGAACAGAAACCGCAAACTGACTTTGTAACCGAGTCCGGCAAGGTACTAACTGGTAACGATCCCAAACCGATGGCACTCGTCGCGCGAGTCAGCCGATCAGTAAGGGCACCGGAGCGTTGATGCACCACCGGTAGTTTCCAAACGAGTGATTTACCCTCACGCCGAATCATGTTGTCGCTCCTGGCATTCGAGCAAACACGACCGAAGCAAAATACAACCAGCGTGCGATCAACTGCGATGCTACTAATGCAATAACTGCTGCAATCGGCAGCGCTGCCGCGAGACAACCAGCCAATACTACGCAAGCGATGGCGGCGCAAGCAACATTTCGCAGCTCGTTTCGCAACATCCGACCACTTCGTCCAGAAAAATCGTGCCACGTCAACTCTTCCTTCGATGCGGCACGCCAGTCCATCCATTTAGGAACAAAGGCAATCGTGCAAACAACTGCGCCACCTATCAGCATCACCGCCGCTGGCATTCCAATTGTGAAGAGACTCGCAATTGCCAAGCCTAACCCAATGGTTGTCGCCGTAAACTCAAGCAGCGTTCGGGTCGGCGACCACAGCTCTCGGCGAGTCGCCACGTAAATCATGACCGAGCAGAAGACCGCTATGCAACCCAAGACGGCAGCCGCAACACCGATCGAGGGAGCGAGAAAATGCAAACCATTGAAAAGACAACTGGCTGTCGCACAGAACGCGGCGCCCAGATAGAGTCCAAACGCGATGGCTTCACGACTGAGCCAACTCCGCCGCCAACCCAAGATCGATCGAAAAGCCAGCCAAGGTCGACCGAGATGCAACAGGGCCGCTTGCACTCCTACGAAGCCAATAAGTGTAGCGGTAACGCTGGCAGCCATAACGGAACTTGCGGGCCAAAGCTGGAGAATCTGGGTCGCCGCCAAGACACACCACACGCCTACGCTCGCCTGCGTCAAAACCAGCATCACAACTAGGGGATCGTGCCCTGGTTGAACTTCGTTCGCTACACTTTCTCGCGATACAAGTTCGTTAGGCAGTTGAGTGTTTGATAGTCGCTTGGAAACAAATTGTGTCGAAGGCTGAGTCAGTCGATTTAAGGGAGCGGTGCTCAGCAATCGGTTGCCGATGACATCGGTTGCGTTGTAAGAGCGAATGGCAGCGACGTTTACCATCGCGATTTTGATAGCTTGATTAGGGCAAGCCTGAACGCAAGCAGGTGCCTCACCCTGAGCTAGTCGTCCCGCGCACATATCGCATTTGCGAACGATACCCAGGGATGCGTTGTACTGCGGAACTTCATAGGGGCACATCATCAAGCAGTATTTGCAACCAAAACACTGATCATCCAAATGCCGCACAATGCCAGTCGAGGGATCCTTCTCATAAGCCAATACTGGACAGCCATTAAGGCAACCTGGATCGACGCAATGATGGCAGGCGGTCGAGACGTGCTGCACAATCGGCAGCGTAGTGGTTGTGCTATTCAGCAAACCCACTTTTCGCCACGTTTCTTGCTCGTCGAGACCGTTGAGCGTATGGCAGGCAACAACACAAGCCTTGCAGCCGCTGCAAGCATCGAGATCTACTTCAAAAGCGTATTGCTGCCCCGACTGCGGTGCCGAAGTTGGTAATAGCGATTGATAGGCTGTACTGGCGGGCGGAGCCGATTCATGCCAATGCGAAAATTGTTCGACCGCTGTCATTTCCTTCTGCTCAGCCAACAAATGGCTCAGCAGATCAAAATGACCTTGCCCGGACTCAAGCCCAGGCAACTCATGTGTTGGCAAGGTTACTGAAGATGACATTTACACAGGGCTCGCAATAGGCTCACGAGTGCGAATGGTCGGATTAACTTCGGCGACTGGGTGAGCTAAGAATGCAAGCACTTGGTCGCGGCAATCTGCATACGCATGCGACTCGCTCAGTTGAAGACGATCGCGGGGGCGGTCGAATGGCACCTCCAGAATCTTGCCAATGGTCGCAGCGGGTCCATTGGTCATCATCACGATCCGATCGCTGAGTGTGACTGCTTCATCGACATCGTGAGTTACCATCAGTGCAGTAATGCGATGCGCGCCCCATACGTCCAGCAATACATCTTGCAGCTCAATTCGCGTCAACGAATCGAGCATTCCGAACGGTTCGTCCAGCAACAGTACTTTGGGTTGCAGCGAGAAAGCCCTGGCGATGCCCACCCGCTGCTGCATGCCCTGACTCAACTCCGCTGGACGTTTGTTGAGCGATCGTCGCAAACCAACGCGACAAAGCCAATGAGCCGCCACAGAGTGTCGTTCATCAAACGTCGCTCGCGGCATCACTTGCTCAACCGCTAACATCACGTTTTCAATCGCCGTCAACCAGGGCAATAGATTGGGGGACTGAAACACCACCGCGCGATCGGTACCGGCACCGACAATTTCGGAGTTATCCAGGATCATGCCGCCGCCGTCGAGCGGGTACAGGCCAGCGATCATCGATAAAGCCGTGCTTTTGCCGCAACCGCTATGGCCGATGATCGAGATGAATTCGCCTTCCGCAACATTTAGTGTGAAATCCTTGACAGCCACATACTTGCCTTTCTCGGTCACAAACTCCTTGCGTAGATGCCAACACTCCAAGTATTTTGTGTTCATGCTGTAGCTACCTCTAATTCATCTGCCAGTGACTGTCGTCGAGCGCTCATTAGCCGTTCGATCGTTTGCCTTTTAATCTGCTTGAACAAAGGCTGTGCGCAAACTGTCGAGGCTATCCGTGGTCGGCCGAATGATACGTGTGTACCTGCACCAAGAGTTGCCCCAGTATGCGCACTTGGTAACAACGGAATCACTCGATCGGCCATCAAGACCGCTTCTGCTACATCGTTGGTGATTAAACAGACCGTACAGCGTTCTTGCTCACAGATCGATAGAATCTCAGTCTGCAATGTCCCGCGTGTCAACGCGTCGAGCGCGGAGAGCGGTTCGTCTAGCAGTAAAACCTTGGGTTGAGTTGCCAGTGTTCGAGCGAGCGAAACGCGTTGCCGCATCCCGCCTGACAATTCGCTCGGCCGCTTACCCATCGCGGCCGTCAAGTTCACCATCGAAATATACTTTTTCGCTTGCGCGCAGTGCTGAGCGTAACTCCACTTCGGAAATACTTGGCGCACCGCGAACAGCACATTGTCCAGCACCGACAACCAGGGCAATAATGAATAGTTTTGAAACACCAAACCGCGCTGCGGATGCGGCCCCGATATTGGCGCGCCTTCCATCAGTACCTGTCCTGAGTCCGGTGCCCGCAACCCAGCCAGTAGCGACATCAGAGTCGTTTTTCCCGTTCCCGAGTAGCCGACGATGGCCACAAACTCGCCCGCTTCGATCGATAGATTCACATCACTAAGAACGACCGTATGCTCTAACCGGCTAC
>JAYVHC010000417.1:0-2476 GCA_043771575.1 Planctomycetia bacterium | reverse complement strand
TGCGATGCTTCCAAGCGACGGGTCGCGCAGAGGTTGCGTTCGTTGAGATCAATGACACGCTCCGAGCCACGATCTCCCAACGTTATGGTGTTCGCGGTTTTGCAGATCTCAAGGATGCGATTGCGGATCGCCCCGATTTATCGCAGTCGAAAGCGCCAGGGGCCTCGGTGGCGATCGTCGCAACGCCTGCAAATCGGCATATTGAAATCGCCACGCGATTGGCAGAGGCCAACTTCCATTTGTTGATCGAGAAGCCGCTCAGCACCAGTACCGACGACATCGAACTGCTAGCACGAATTGTGAACGAGCGTGGATTAGTAGTTGGCTTGGCGTATGTTTATCGCTGTTTTCCTGCTTTGGCAGCGATGCGCGATGCACTGTTGAGCGGGCGTTTTGGAAAACCAGTCGAGATCGTGGCCGTCAGTGGCCAACATTTCCCGACGTACCGTCCAGCGTATCGCGACACGTATTACACGGACCACGCGACGGGTGGCGGTGCGATCCAAGACGCACTGACACATGTGCTCAATGCTGGCGAATGGTTGGTCGGTCGCATCGAACGTCTTGTGGCTGACGCAGATCATCGAGTGCTCGACGGAGTCACGGTGGAGGACACCGCGCATGTACTAACGCGCCAGGGCGAAGTGCTCGGCAGCTATAGCCTTAACCAGCACCAGGCACCGAACGAATCCACCATCACCGTGATCTGCCAGCGCGGTACAGTCCGCTGGGAATCGCATAACCAGCGATGGCGATGGATGATCCACCCGGACGAACCATGGAATGACGAACCGTACGAACCACAACCGCGCGACGCCGCATTCGTTACTCAAGCCAATCGATTTCTCGATGCCGTCGAGGGGGGCACAAAACCGCTTTGCAGTCTGGACGAAGGCATGCAATCTTTGAGTGTCAATCTGGCTGCATTGGCAAGTCTTAAATCGTGCAGCTGGCAAACCGTTGGCGGTGATTCATGAAAACTTTACTGCTCGCCGTGGTGGTCTCAATGGTCAGTCTTCCGAGCCTCAAAGCCTTTCAATCCGAGGAAACAGTTCCACTTGCGACCGACGTCCGCGAGCGATGTTTGGACACGTTGCGGAACGGGATCAAGTCCGACGAGTTTTGGCCAGCCATGCATGCCGCAGAAGCGTTGACGCTGGCTGGCAGCGGGAGTGAAGTGATCGCCTACATCCGAGACCGCTTGGTATTGGAAAAGAATGATCAACGTCGATGTGGCCTCGCACGCGAACTAGTCCGGGCAGGTGATCGCAATTCCCTGTCGGTTCTGCTTAACATTCTGGAGGATGCTCAGTCGATAGGACGAGTGCATGCCGCAGAGAGTCTTTACAAGCTTGGGGAGGCGGGTGATAGCCAACATTTGCGGGCAGCGTTTGAGCAGAAAGAGAATCCACAATTGCAACTCATGGCGGCCGCTGCACTGGCCAATACAGGTCACGCCGAGGCTTTGAAGCTGCTGCGTGAGCAATTGCGTTCAAAGGATCGGCCCATTCGCAACACGGTCGCATTTGCATTGGCGCGTTTGGGAGGAAAGCCGGATGTTGATCCGTTGTTGAAAGCACTTGAAACCGAGACCGACATCGTTGCGCGAGCCATGCTAGTTTGTGCCCTGGCCAACCTGGGCAATGCAAGAGGACGCGAAGAGCTGACACGCAACCTCGATGCGACCGATGCCAGCGTGCGAACAATGTCAGCGGAGTTTGCAGGCCATAGCCGCTGCGTTGACTGCCGGGCAAAGTTGATTCGGCTCCTCGACGATCCCACATTAGACGTCCGAGTGCGAGCTGCCCAATCACTGATTGTGCTGTCACTACCTGCAACGAAACGGTGACCCACTATGGATGATTGCCAGAATCCGTCCGAACCTACCATCCAGCAACTGTTCGACTTGACTGGCCGCGTTGCAGTTGTGACGGGCGGCTGCGGGCATCTTGGTTCGGCCATGTGCCGCGCACTTGCCGAAGCGGGAGCGTCGGTCGTCGTTACCAGTCGCGATTCTAAGCGGGCATGTGAGCTTGCGAAAACATTACCTTGCAAAGGGGCTGCACGGCATTTCGGCATTGCGCTTGACCACATGCAACCCGATTCTTTAGCGTTGAGTTTTCAAGAGGCCCTATCGCACACTGGTAAGATCGATATCCTCGTCAACAATGGCCACGAACCTGTCGGAGCCGACTGGTCCACTGTCACGGCTGAAGAGTTTTCGCGACAGCTCGCCAATCTCACTGGCTACTTTGTCCTGTCGAAATTGTTGCGAGATCATGCCGCTGGGAATAAAGCTCCAGCGAGTGTCATATTGTTGGGATCCATGTATGGCGTCGTCGGCTCTTACCCAGATGCTTACACTGGCATTAGCATTGCCAGCCCCGTCGCATATCACGCGCTCAAAGGTGGCATCGTTCAAATGACACGTCATCTCGCAGTCTACTGGGCCAAGGACCGGGTTCGGGTAAATTGC
>JAYVHC010000416.1:0-3208 GCA_043771575.1 Planctomycetia bacterium | reverse complement strand
ACGTAGCTACGACAGTCTGTTTACTCAAATTTCGACGTAACTCGTCGCGTGATATTCGTTTACGTAAAATATTGATCAGGACTATGAATAATCCGGGTTTATACAACTACCTTCTCACAAATCGGTTCACGGATGACAGCTAACTATCAGGTCTCTCGCGTAAGCGGCAGCAAAGACCAGTCCGAATTCCTCAATCTCGCCTGGCGAATATACAAAGACGACCCCAATTGGGTTCCGCCCTTGCGTCTCAACATTATGGAGCTGGTCGGCTTCCGCAAGCATCCGTTTTACGATAACGCCACGATCGAGAACTTCTTGGTGCGCAAGGACGGCCTGGTGGTGGGTCGCATATCCGCGATCGTCAATCACGGTCACAATCAGCGATTCGAAGAAAAACGTGGTTTCTTTGGGTTTTTTGAGTGTATTGACGACCAACAAGCCGCCGGTGCATTGTTCGCCGCCGCATGTAAACACCTTGTAAGCCAGGGGATGACGGATGTTCGCGGTCCGTGCAATCCCGGCCTCAACTACGAAGTTGCCCTGCTTGTCGACGGCTTTGATACGCCGCCAACTTTCATGATGACCTACAATCCGCCCTATTATGAAAAGCTGATTGTGTGCAGCGGGTTTGCAAAGTGCGAAGACTGTTATGCCTATGAAGGCGTTGTTGCAGAGATTGTCAATTTGGATCCAAAGCTGGCGTTTGTGGTCACGGAATTGAAACGTCGCTTCAATGTCAAAGTTCGTCGCTTCAACTTGAAGCGATTCACCGAAGAGGTCAATCTGTTTCTTGATATTTACAATAAGTCGCTGGTCGCAACCTGGGGGTTCGTACCCTTGTCACCCGCCGAGGTCGCTCATCAAGCCAAGGGCTTGCGGCACTTGTTGGTACCTGAACTGACTACGGTCATCGAAGTGGATGGCAAGCCGATTGGCTCTGGCTTAGCATTGCTTGATTTTAACCCAGTGATCAAACAGATAAATGGGCGACTGTTTCCGTTCGGTTTTATCAAGTTGATGTTGAGCAAGCGCAAGTTGAAACGCGTTCGGTTGATGAGCACCAATGTGTTACCGGAGTTTCAACGTTGGGGTTTTGGGTTGCTCGCTCTTGAGCGGATGTTGCCGGACATTTTGAAAATGGGGATTACGCACGGCGAATTTTCGTGGGTGTTAGAATCCAATCACCTCTCACGATCCAGCCTTGAACGCGGCGGGGTGCGACGCGCCAAGACGTATCGTTTTTACGATCGTTCGCTGGCCGATTACATGACCAGCCAGCGATTGAATTAGATCTGCGTTGTGCTAACCCCGCAGAGGATTTCCGTAGGCGAGTCGCTCCGTCGGCTCGCAGCAATCGACGTCAACGAAGCGAGAGACTTTTGCAAGCCATTTTGCCAACTCGACGCGAAAGAAACCGTCTGCCGACGGAGCGGCAGACCTACGTAATCGTCGAGCTTATTGCTAGAAATTGAAAATTGAGTTCGCGGATCGTCGACGTAGCTAACGTCGGCGCCAAACTTGAAACTCAGTCGGCCATTGGTCCACTTCGCTTGCGGGTACGGCTTCGCAAGCGGTTTGTACCCACTGTGTCCACTCGAAAGCAGGAAAATAGATGTCGCCAGGCACTTCTGCCAGCACTCGGGTTAACCAGATCTCACTGCAGTACTCCATCACTGCCTGATAAATCTGGGCGCCGCCTACGACCATGACTCGACGTCCGGAATCAACCAGCGCTGGCACTTCCAGCGGGCTCGCAGCGCGATGGACGCCTTCACCCTCCAGGGGAAATCCTGACTTTGAAAGGACAATGGTTTGACGACCGGGTAGCGGCTTGCCGATCGATTGGTATGTTTTGCGCCCCATCAACAGGCAGTGGCCCATTGTCAAGCGTTTGAATCGCTTAAGGTCGCTCCTCAATCGCCACGGTAGAGTTCCCTTATTTCCAATGACGCCGTTGCGAGCGACGGCGACCACTGCAACCCAGTTCCGATCCGCCGTGAATCCAATTGAATTTTGCATAGGGCTAAACAGCAACCGGCGCGGGAATGTGCGGATGCGGATCGTAGTTGACCAATTCGAAGTCTTCAAACTCAAAGTCCAAGATTGAATCTCGGTCCTTAAGTATGCGAATCGTTGGCAGCTTGCGCGGTTCGCGAGTCAATTGCAATCGGGCTTGGTCGACATGATTCGAGTACAAATGTACATCGCCGAAGGTGTGAACAAAATCGCCAGGTTCGTAGCCCGTGGCACGCGCCATCATGATCGTTAGCAACGCGTAGGAGGCGATATTAAACGGCACGCCCAAAAACAAGTCGGCGCTGCGCTGGTAGAGTTGGCAGCTTAATCGCCCGTTCGCGACATAAAACTGAAACAACAAATGGCAGGGCGGCAGCGCCATTTGCGGCACATCCCCAACATTCCAGGCACTCACAATTAAACGGCGACTATTGGGGTTGTCACGAATCTGTTGTTGGACGTCGCGGATCTGATCTACCGCCAGACCATTGGCGGATTCCCAGCACCGCCATTGTTTGCCATAGACCGGGCCCAGTTCGCCATGATCATCGGCCCACTCGTCCCAAATCGATACTTTGTGCTGGTGTAGAAAGCTCAGATTCGTTTCGCCACGCAAAAACCACAGCAGCTCAACCAAGATGCTCCGCAAGTGAACGCGTTTCGTCGTTAGCAACGGTAGCCCAGCCGACAGATCGAATCGCATTTGGTGGCCAAATAGACTCAGTGTGCCTGTGCCTGTGCGGTCAGGCTTGATGTGCCCTTCGTCGAGCACCTTTTGCATGAGTTCCAGATACTGCTTCATCCAGCCATCGTTTCGTTTCAGAATATTACGATTCAGAAGTCGCCTGCGGCGGAACAGTTTCAGTCGGTTGTCCGTCAACTTGTGTACCCACGGCCGCTATTTTGTACTTCAAAGAAGCCTAATTTTCCAGGCGATGGAGCAAGGAGCACTAGGTTTAACTCAAAAGTACGCCATTCCCTGGTTATCCAAAATTTCTTTCAGGATTTTGGAAATTTGAATTCTCCGTGACCAAAGGTGTCGCAGGGCTACCGTTAAATGCAGTAGTCGAGGGATGAAGGCAAGTCGCAGTACCCAACACGCAAACCCAGTCGCGATCCACTCAGTCCACTGTTCCACCCTGAGACCCAGTTCTCACTTTGGAACGCAACTTTGTAAAAGCTGGACGACGAT
>JAYVHC010000415.1:0-3818 GCA_043771575.1 Planctomycetia bacterium | reverse complement strand
GGATCAGCGACTAACGGTTCGGCCGCCACGAGTTCGACCGTAAAGCCGGGCAACACTTCAAAGCTCTGAAGTTCTTCATCGGGAGTTTTGGGCGGAATCCGAGGCAATTCGGCAGCGTAGTCTTTGTCAGCGGTGTCAGGCGCTGTGTCTTGGCCTATGACTTTGCTGGAAGAAACAAAGCAACCTACAGATATGCATAGCACGTAGCAAATACTAGCTATCCAACGCATTTTTCCAGCCTTCTTGGTTGCAGAACCACAGTCAATGTAAAACAGTACACTAATGAAACATCTTAATTCGTATTTCCACAACAAATTGATCGCAAAGCAAAAGCGTTAGGTGTTACTTTGCTGTTGAAGATTATCCTGGCAATTCTAGCAACAATCGGTGCGCTCGTTGTGCTGGGTATTGCAGTCATCATGGTGCTGTATTTTGTCGTTGCGCGGCGAATTACTTTACGTGTCCGCCAGTCGCTTCAAGAATTTGAGGCGATGCAGGGACATGCGATCGACGCGGATTATTGTCGTTCGATTGACCACGAAGAGAGATCCGAATTTGACGTGCCGCCAATGCGGATTCACCTGAAACGCACTTCGCAGGCAATTTGGGTGAACGAAGCGGGCGTCGAAGAGGGGGCGAAGTGGATCGTACTTCTTGGTTTCGAATTTGTTGGCGACTTTCTGATCGAGGAACTGCCGGAATCGAGGCTCAAAGTGTTCTTAAGCGACGACCGCTGGTTGGTGGCCACGATTCGTCAGGACCACTCCGACGACCCGGCGTATACTGAGTTCTGTTTTGATTTGGGAAACAACCGGCGCGGCGGAGTTAGCAATCCGCCGAACGCGACGGTACCGCTGCCTGAAGGCGCTATCGGCGAGCACTTTCAAGCTGACTTCTACGACGGCGTACACATTCTGCCAAAGATGTTGGAGCGAGCGCGAGAGTTGGCGGAAGAAAATGCTGCCTTAAAAGTTGACCGTAACCAAATTGAAGATTTCTTCGAGGCCGCTCATGCTGCTGAAATGGACCTGCGAATCGAGCGCGGCGGTTTGACTGCTGAAGAAATCCGCTGCGCCTTGGAACACGATCAGCAATCGGTGTCCAAGGCCGAGATCGAAGTGATTCAGCGGGATTGGCAGGGCGCGATTGAACAATTTCTGGTCGAACAATCGCCAAAGGGTGCTGAGTGTTATGACGAAGTTGGCGAAGTCATTGCGGTACATGACGGGAGCCTAAGTGCGTTCTTGTTTGACCGCTTTCGCGATTTTTTTGAGGACGATTGCGACATCGAACCAGAAGAGTTGTTGCGAATCCTGGGTGAACTAGAGAATTTGCTGCGGTTGTTTAAGCCGAGAGAAGCCATCGCGAGATTTCGTCCGCTGTTGCCAGAGTCGCTGCGATTTAGTTTGATTGATCAGTTGCGTAAGCCTGTGGAAGCCGATTTGTATTTGCTGCCCAGTTGTGAATGATGCGTCTTTGAAATTGTGTGTAATTCGGTAAGCTAGTGGTTCACGGGCGGCTTATCAAGTATTTTGTCAAGAATCAAAGCCATGCACTTCACTCGTCGCGCAGGTTTACTGCTTCACATCACTTCGCTTCCAGGTCGCTTCGGTATAGGCGATTTCGGTGTGGGTGCTCGACGCTTCATCAAATTTTTGAGCGATGCCGGGGCTGAGGTCTGGCAAGTGCTTCCGCTCGTACCAGCCGCTGCAGGTAATTCGCCGTACTCTGGGCTATCTGCGTTTGCTGGCAATCCGCTGTTGATCAGCTTGGAAGACTTAGTGGCTGATGGTTTGCTTCACGAGAAAGACTTGGCGAGCTACCCGGACTTAAATGAAAAAGCGGTGGACTATGCTCAAGTGATTGCGGCGAAAACCAAGTTGCTAAAACTAGCGTTTCAGAAATTCGAACAGAGTCGCAGCGGGTTGCAAGTCGAACTGAATCATTTTTGCCTCGACCAGCAGGATTGGTTAGAGGATTTTGCATTATTCGTGGCGCTGGCGGATAGTTTCGGAACGACGGATTGGAGTCGTTGGCCGCAAGAACTGGTGCAGCGTGAGCCGACGGCACTGGCGCGTTGGCGTTTACGTTTGGCGCAAGGCATCGAGCAGGAGAAATTCATTCAGTTTCTTTTCCATCGTCAATGGTGGGCGCTGAAGCGGTTGGCGAATGAGCACAAGATTGAATTGCTGGGTGATTTGCCAATCTTCGTGGCTTATGAAAGCGCTGATGTGTGGGCCAATCAAGCCTGTTTTTATTTGGATGACGCAGGAAAGCGGCTGGTGGTTGCGGGTGTGCCACCGGATTACTTTGCGAAGACGGGACAACTATGGGGCAATCCACTCTATCGTTGGGACGTATTGGCTCAAGACGATTATGGTTGGTGGGTTCAGAGGCTGCGGCACAGTTTGAAGCTTTACGATTCTATTCGGTTGGACCACTTTCGTGGTTTCGAAGCGTACTGGGAAGTACCAGCGTCGGCTGAAACCGCTGTGGATGGCCGCTGGGTAAAAGGGCCTGGAGCGGGCATGTTTCAGGCGGCTAGACATCAGTTAGGTCAGTTGCCGATCGTAGCCGAGGATCTGGGCATGATCTCTGACGAAGTTCACGCGTTGCGCGAAGAGCTCGAGTTTCCTGGGATGCGAGTTTATCAGTTTGGATTTGATGACGAAGGCGGTCGGTACCACCGGCCTGAGAGTTATCCGGAAAACTGCGTCGCTTATACAGGCACGCATGATAACGACACGCTGGTCGGTTGGTTACATTCCCGCGCGTCACGGTTCAAGCCGGGTGAGGACATCTTGGATGAGTACTTGGACTCGACCGCCCCGGATGCGTATTGGCAAGCGGTCAGTGAAGTTGTCGGCTCGAACGCCAACACGATCATTTTGCCACTTCAAGATTTGCTGGGTTTGAATAACAGCGCAAGAATGAATGTCCCCGGTCAAGCGGATGGGAATTGGGGCTGGCGTGTTGAAAGCCATCAAATGACCGACGAAGTTGCAATCCGGTTTAAGCAGTTGCTACAACGTTGCGGTCGGATTGGCCAGTCTGTCAGCTTGGTAAATTAATCGATCGTACGGTGGGTTGAGGTATGAGACCCACCAGAATCCAACATCGTTGCTAAATGCGGCGCTATTAGGTGGGTCTCGTGCATCTACCCAACTTATTCTATCTTGCGCAAAACTTGGAGCGAATTTCCCCAATTTGACTGGTTTAGCGAGCCCAGAGGCGATTTTTAGGGTGCAGAATTGCGTTCGTTTGGAGCTGTCTGACACGAATTGCGGCTGATTATATTGACGCAACGGACTATTTTGTGTGATACTTAGCTCCGCTATAAGCCATGCAACTTAGCATGTGCTAAACTTTACGGCGGCCACGACGCCACATGTGCGCGACTAGTTGTCGCGAGCTGGATGGCGTATTGCTCGAATTTCCGTCAATTATCGGGATCGGATTTGAGCTGTGCATCGCCGCTACACTAATAGAAAGGGGTGAACCAACCACGTGTCTCCACCAGGAAATGATCAAAGGACCGAACGCAATCAGCCAACTCAGAATCAGACGAGGATCAATAACCAGATTCGAATTTCTCAAGTCCGAGTTATCAGCGAAGAAGGTGAACAGCTCGGGATTATCTCAACGGAACAGGCGTTAAACCGCGCCCGCGACATTGGGCTTGATTTGGTCGAAGTAGCTCCAAACGAAAAGCCGCCTGTTTGCCGAATCATGGATTTTGGCAAATACAAATACGAAAAAAGCAAGAAGCGAGCCGGACAGAGTGCAAGTCACCATGGAAAGACGAAAGAGATTCGTCT
>JAYVHC010000414.1:0-7508 GCA_043771575.1 Planctomycetia bacterium | reverse complement strand
CAGCGTCTTCGAAGCCCCAACTAAGCATAAGGGTTCGCCGAGCCGGGGCTTCGAAGACGCTGCCCCAGCCACACAGCACAGTTGGCACGCTGGAAACTTAGCTACTATTTCGGCTCTTCACCCTTCGCATGGGCACCCTCTTCAAGCGCGTAAATGCGATTGCGGTTGGCGATGTAGAGGGTCTTGTTGGCGGCCAGCGGCGTGGTGTAGACCGCGCTTTCCATGTTGATCTCAGCGATCTTTTCTTGCTCTTTGGCAACCTTGAAAATCGCGATGTCACCATCTTCATCGCTGATGTACACACGATCTTCAACGATCAACGGCGATGCCCATGAGGCAGCGAACATATCGTAAGTCCAGTAGCCTTTGCCAGTTTTGGCATCGACGCAGTGAAGCACGCCGCTAAAGTCGGCAACGAACAGCAAATCGTCTTTAATTGCTACCGTGCCAAGTGTGCGATGCATGGTGGTTTCGAATTCTTCCGGATTATTGCCTTGGTAATGCCAGACTGCAGCCGAGTTCTTGTTATCGCGCTCGAAGTCACCGTGCTTGGCGACCATGGCTTGCAAGCGCTTATGAGCAATCGGTACCGTTGGATTCTTTGAGTTGAAAACTTGGGTTGGGCTAACGTCACCGCGTTTGGTTGGATCAATGCACCACAAGTGACCGGCGCCTTCGCCATGCTCTGGATCCTCGCCAACCGCCACGTAGATGTAACCATCGTAGACAACTGGAGTAGCGATCACATGGTTACGAGTTGCCACACCGCCGAGTTCATAACGTGAATCCTTGGGATTGCAGTCGAATTTCCACAACAGATCCGCTTCACCGCTCTTACCATCGGCTGCGTAGCTGTACAGATATCCATCTCCACCACCGAAGATAACTTGTGCAACGCCCGCGAACTCTCCATAGGTTGGCGAGGACCATTGACCGTGCAAAACGTTCGCGCCCGGCGAGTTGTCTGCCCACAGCAATTTGCCGCTATCGCGATCCAGACAAATGAAACTCGGTGCGGCTGGAGACGGCAGGCTCACGTGCCCCTCGTCAACCCCGTTGGAAGTATTCACAAACAGCTTGTTTCCGACGGCGGTAACCGAGCAGCTACACATATTGTGTTGCGACACCCCCAGTTCTTTCATCATGTTCATGCGCCAGACAACGTCGGCCTCGGTCTTGTCGTTGTTGGGTTCATCCTTGATCGCACCATCGTTTTCATCGTCATTAAAGCCTTCGGTATCCAAGCACACAACTTCGCCTCGGCTGGTCACATACCACAGGCGATCACCATCAATCATCGGTGCGCAACAGATACCTTGGTGTGGCCAGTCATGTACCTTACCCGTTAGAAGTTTTTCACTCGAGTGCTGCCATAGGAACTTACCATCCTTTTCATCAAAACACACCAAACAACCTAAGTCGATTGTATTGGGATAGCGTTTAATGTAGCCATTACCATTGTTGGTACCCACAAAAACTTTACCATTGGCCACAACCGGGTTGCCATAGGTTTCAGAGCCGAGCGGCATGGACCAACGGACGTTTTTGCCGTCTTTGACGTTCCAATTGGTGACGATGTTGGGTTCGTCGGTGACGTTATTTCGCAAATACGATCCTCCCCATTGAGGCCAATCGCGTTTGCCAACTTTCATAGCATCGATGCGTTTGCGGGCTTCAGTAACCGCATTGTACTTTTCTTGTGCGTTCAAAGTGCTTTGTAGCTGTCCGACCGGGAGGAGCAAGAGACCGCAAATCGCCAGTGCTTTAAGTTTCGTTAGCCGCATTAATATTTACCTTTTGAAATTCTTCGTTTTTAAGTTTGCTGCGATGTTTTAGTTGTTGCTAAAAACTTGTACGTTATCAATATAGTACTCAACCAAGGTCGAATTGCCGAACAAACCTGGGTTGCCGGTTTTGTTGGGCAACGCGTCGGTCGCCTCGATCGTCCATTCTTTCGGTTCCTCTTCAGCGCGCTTCCAGACTTTGGCACTCAAGGTGGCCCCGCTGTCCGCATTCTTGCTTTGCAACTTGATCGTATACCACTGATTCGCAGACCATGTGAATGGAATGGTCTTAGCAAAACGCTGTTCCAATCGCGAGGTCCACGATCGGAGTTGCAATTCATCTTTGCCCATTAAGTCAATCGTGTAGCGTTGGTTGATCAGACCCATGTCGGGTCGCTTGCCTGTCGCGTCTTCTTTGGCGTTGAAATCCGCTTGCACTGTATAATCGTGCAACGTACTCCAACCCATCCAAAGTTGGCTGCGGGTGCCCTTCGGAATAGTACTGATCTTAACCAGCATCGGTTCACCTTCGATATCCTTCGGCTGGTGCCGATAGGCAGCCCCGATCCAGGTGGGAGGTACTTTCCTGTCGCCAAAATCGAATTTCCAAGGAAGTGGCGGTATAATTCGCAGCCGGGCTTTACTGGACAGATCACCCACCTTGGCGGTAATGGTAGCCACGGCATGTTCCGCTCCTGCAGCCGCTGTGTAAACACCTTCGGCCGTGATCGAGCCACCGCCTTCGACCATAAATTCCGCCGGCACAACTTTCAGGAATTGCCCCCGCTTGTTATACGCACGCACTTGGTACGGCGTCGTCTGATTCGGCGCGAGTATGGCTTCCACCGGCGCGATCTGAACGTGAGAGATGGCTGTATCTTCCGAACGAGGCGACTCGGCGGGCTTGGCAGGCAAAGGATCCGATTCGACTACGCTATCGGCTTTGCCAATGCAATACAAGCCCTTAATTGTAGTCACATAAATCAGCCCGCGCGAAATGATCGGAGCAGCCAGTATTTCTTCGTCGTTCAAGCGAACGCGTGCCACTTCCTTGAGGCCCTCGGCAGTAGGTTCAAAAACCCAAAAGATTCCCGTCTCATTCGTACAATAAAGTTTTCCATCGCCGTAAACAATCGAACTCAGCCTACGACCAACGGGTTTCTGCTGAATGATCTTGCCCGTCTCAGGGTCGATCACGTCAAGCTTTCCGCCGTCTTCACAGGCATACAATCGCCCGTTGACCAACAGCAGTTGGCTCCCTTCGACGCTATGCGAGTTGATTTTCCACTTCAGCGATTCTTCCTTAATTTCGCCCTCGGCTTTTCCGTCAAATGCAAAAATTGCTCCCAAGATCCGCGGGTCCGCCGTGTTCTGTTCACGATGACCACCATAAACGATGTCGTTCGCTACAAGTACCGGCGTATTGATACCTCGGCTGGAACAATCGTAAGTCCATATTACCTTTCCAGTTCGCGGCTGCATTGCATAGATCCAGCCGTCGCCAGCCCCGAACACCATCGCTGCTTGACCGTTGAAGGTCGTTAGAAACGGAGTTGAGTAAGTGGTATCTTCGGGACGTAATCCGGTACTTGAAAACCAAACAGCCGCGCCACTACGCTTGTCGAAAGCGACGAAACGATGGGCTGGAACAGCGTTTTCACCGTATTGAGTCATCACGCCGCTAATGATCACCAAGTCATCGATTACCACTGGAATATTCGTTCGACCACCATAGGTGCTGAGCATTCCATACTCTTCGCTGAGCACGTGATCCCAAATGGTTTCGCCGGTTGTTCCGTTGATGCATATGAATTCGCAACCGAGACCCAACCAAAAAATGTTTCCAGTCGTCGGATCCGCAATGACACTCGACCAGCCCACTCGCTCGGCTGGCACATCGGTCAAAAATACGTTGTGATGATTGGACCACAGCTCGGCCCCCGTTTTGGCATCCAAACACACCAGTTGTTCGCCTTCCTCAGTCGTTTCCGGTTTGTAGCGAGTCACGATGTACAGCTTGCCGTTCATCGTGATAGGCGTATTGCGACCCCCATATTCGGGCTTCGACCACAACAGGTTTTCGCCCTTCGGTGACCAAGTGGATGGCAAGTTCTTCTCGCGAGAAATTCCATTCGCTTCCGGTCCACGCCACTGATACCAATCGGCTGGCTCATCAGCCGAAACAGGCATGGCCATAAACGCTATGCCTAAAAACCAGCCGGAGAAGCGTGTAAGTTTCCAAGCGTCATTCAATCTTGTGGTCATGCCTTCGAGCCTCTTGAGTTCGGATAGCAAGGGATGTTGTTAGTTTGTGCGTTATATGCCGGTTTTTGAGCATGCTGGACGGTGATGCAACCGCTAAAGTATCTACTGAAAACCGTTTCCGATCTAGGCTCTGTTTGAAAAGGGGTCCAACCTTCTCCAAACCGTCGGTTTTCCAAAGGTTCAGCCCCTTTTCAAACAGAGCCTGGTACTTCGCCACGAGTTCGCCGCGCGGAATTCCGCCGTAGCGATTCTCTCGGGGATTCCCATCGTCCTTACGCAGGTCTAAGCCCGACGAACTGATTATGAAGGTAAATTTAGGTGGGTTTTAGGCAGGCGGCTCTAATTCTAACAAAAAACCACCCCCCAATGTTAACCGCATGCCAACGGTATCGACATCGACTATCGCTCGTAGCGGCAAATACCTGTCCACTGAATCCCTGTCCGTTACGAGGCGAATTCACTATGATCGTAAGATTAAGCGGCTGCATCCAACTCTAATCTTGGGATGGCACGCTCTGAGGCTTGGCGAAGGGCTTGCGAAATTCGTTAGGAAATCACTCACCCACCAAAGACTCTGGGTGTACCACGCTTGCCAGAAAATCCCATTCCTTGAGTTGGATGAAGCAGAGCCCCTTTCCACTGGCACAAATCGCAAATCGAAGTCGCATGAAACATATTCGGAATTTTTGCATCATCGCCCATATCGATCACGGCAAGTCGACGTTGGCTGATCGACTCATCCAGGCTTGTGGGGGCGTTTCGCAGCGTGAATTCCATGACCAGATGCTCGACTCGATGGACATTGAACGCGAACGCGGTATCACGATCAAAAGCAATTCGATCACGCTTTCCTACCGCGCAGCCGATGGTCAAGAATATTTGCTCAACCTGATCGATACTCCCGGACACGTCGATTTTTCGCACGAAGTCCGTCGCTCGCTGATGGCCTGTGAAGGGGCGTTGATCGTCGTCGATGCATCGCAAGGTGTCGAAGCTCAAACTGTTGCCAACCTGTATCTGGCCCTCGAATACGACCTCACGCTGCTGCCAATCATCAACAAAATCGATCTTCCTGCAGCGAATGTGGAAAAGGTGCGAGAAGAGATTGACGCCGACCTGGGACTCGACCCGTTCATCGCGATTCCCGTTTCCGCGAAGACGGGCCTTGGCATTAACGACGTGCTGGAGGGCATCGTCGCACAACTGCCATGCCCTCAAGGCGATCCCGCCGCTCCGCTGAAGGCTCTGGTCTTCGATGCACACTTTGACACTTATCGAGGAGTCATACTTCAAGTCCGCGTGATGGAAGGGACGCTGAAGACCGGCGAAATGATCCACTTCATGCACTCGGGCCGCGATTACAAAGTTGATGAATTAGGCTACAACCAACTCAAACTCAATCCCAAAAAACAACTCAGCGTCGGCGAAGTAGGTTACATCGTCGCGGGTGTGAAAAGCGTTCAGGATATCGAAATTGGCGATACGCTTACGCATCTCGAACGCCAAGCCGTTGATCCTATCCCGGGTTACAAGAAGGCCAAGCAAGTTGTTTTCTCATCGATCTATCCGATGAGTACGGATGAATACCCAGACCTCACCAAGGCTCTCGAAAAGCTGGCAATCAACGATGCCGCCTTGACCTTCGAAAAAGATAGCTCGGCCGCCCTCGGGTTCGGCTTTCGCTGTGGTTTTTTGGGCTTATTGCACTTGGACGTGATTCAAGAGCGGCTACAGCGCGAGTTCGATCTGGGCCTGGTAATCTCAGCTCCGTCAGTCAAGTATAAACTCGGTTTAAAAGACGGCTCGACAGTTGACGTCGACAACCCCAGCTACTGGCCAGATCCGTCGAATATCGAATCTACCACCGAGCCCTACATTAAAGCCTCCATTCTGATCCCTGAGGAATACGTCGGACCGGTCATGGAGTTGTGCCGCGAACATCGTTCAGACAGTCAAACGATGGGATACCTTTCCGCAGGCCGCGTTGAAGTCACCAGCGAAATGCCGCTAGGTGAAGTGCTCTTCGATTTCTACGGCAAGCTCAAGATGATCACCCGCGGTTACGGCTCGTTCGATTACGTGCCCATCGAATATCGCCAGACCGATATCGTCAAAGTCGACATCCTCGTTAACCGAGAACCCATCGACGCCTTGTCCTATCTCGTGCACCGCGACAAATCCCGCACGCGTGCGCTGCACTACTGTGAACAGCTCGCCGAAGCCATTCCACGTCATCAGTTCAAGATCCCCATTCAAGGTGCCATTGGCGGCACCATCATCGCCCGCGCGACCATTCAACCGTTCCGCAAAGACGTAACTGCCAAGCTCTACGGCGGCGACGTTACGCGAAAGAACAAACTGCTAGACAAGCAGAAAAAGGGCAAAGCCAAGATGAAGCAATTCGGCAGCGTCAACATTCCCCAAAAAGCCTTTATCTCCGTCTTACGCGCCGACAACGACTAACGCTTCGAGCACACCCCGATCGGCGCGTCTTCTTACCTCAATCCCAACCGCTTGCGACCCTGGAACATTTCACTGGAAAGCAGATCATCGAATGCACCTTGTCCAAACTGGGAATAGACCGAATCCACTAGCGAAGCATGGGAAGCAGCGGCGAAAACTCCGCCGGATGCTTCTCCTTCTCCACTGCCACGTTGATTTAGTCTGTTGATCACGAGCAAAGCATCCAGGGGCGAGATTTGATTGTCGCCACTTACGTCGATAAATGGAGGCGGATTGCCCGCTGGTACACCCCCACCGCCAACGGTATTCAAATAGTTAATGACCAGCAGAGCGTCGAGCGGGCTGACATCGCCATCGTCATTGACGTCTGTTGGATTGCTGGCATTATGCCAACGCAAATCGCCATCGGTGATGGTAATCGCTTGACCGCCACTAACAAACTCAGCAGCAACTGCCGTAATTGTGACCAATAAAGTACCGCGCGATGCGTCATGCACTGCAAGAACTTGGAAATTCACCGATGACTGATTCGCAGGGATGACCACCGAGGGGGCCACCGTCGCTGCATTAGTATCACTGCTAGCCAGTGTTACTGTCAGTGGTTGGCTCAAATCCGCGTTATTTCGCGTCACGGTGCCAGTTGCCACTCCATTGATTTCAGGTATCGAATTAGGAGTGATCACCACGCTCAAAGACTTTGTCGCGGTTGCGGGCGACTGCACGGTTAATTGATAGGTACCAATCGAATCCAGTCCGCCTGCAATGTCGCCGTTGCCAGTATTGGCGTTATAGGCATTGTTGTTAAAGTTTGACACGCCCAGATAATAGGTTCCCGCTGCCACGAACGTATATCTCAAGTAAGCATCGAACCCAACCGATTCCCCTGGAGCTGCGGCATTATCATTGAAGTCGAGCTGCGTGCCCTGTGGATTGAACAAGCGAATATAAGATCCAAGGCCCCCGGGTCCGTTCAGGGTTGTGTCGATATCAAACTCC
>JAYVHC010000413.1:0-5332 GCA_043771575.1 Planctomycetia bacterium | reverse complement strand
GAGATAACCGAGTGCCACACACAATCGTCCACCGGCCGACCGTAATAAAGAGTTAGCTGCGCCAGATAGGCCTCAGATTGGGCCGTCCGTAGCCGAAGTCGTGAGACTTCGGATCGCCACTGTCGCACTGAAGTCTCACGACTTCAGCTACCGCTTAACTGTGAGACTTCGGATGCGCGTCCGTAGCCGAAGTCGTGAGACTTCGGATCGCCAGCGTCGCACTGAAGTCTCACGACTTCAGCTACAAAATACTTCAGCTACAAAATACTTCAGCTACGGCGTATCATTCTGAAACATGCCTTGTTGGCGGAGCTTGGACGTCAGGCGATCGAACAAGTCCCAAAAGTCCGGTTGGAACGGTCTCAGGTCCGGATAGCCAGGGACGAGACACCCTGTGTAGGGGTAATCGCGATAGCCATCGAGTGACACAAGTTGCTTGCGCTCCGGATTTCGTGCGATGTACTCGACGACGTTTTGCAATGCTATGCCTTGTCGCTCATCGTCGCGGAGCACATGATCGTATGGCTGATCCTGAAGTCGGACGTGCAGTTTTTCCAAAACCGAATTGAGCTGTCCACGCAGGAACTTCATCGCCAATCGCTGGTCCGCGCTGTCCCGAATACCCAGCCATATTAAGTGAATGTGGTCGGGCATCAAGCAGAAAATTGGGCAGCACAGACCATAGCGAAACGTTGTGTGGGTGAGTAATTCGCGAAATTTGTAATAGAAGATAGGGATCAACCACCCAGTCTTGCGATCCTCAATTGTCAGGGACCAATGCACCCAGGCTTGACCGCGATAGAACTCTGGTGGCAGACGCTTGAGGTAACCACCGTCGTGCAATGGATTGGTCATGACAAACGCCTTTTCTTTCGTCCGAAATCTCTAGTTTCGCCGACGATTGTAGCCGAAGTCGTGAGACTTCGAATGCCGAGGTCCGTAGCCGAAGTCGTGAGACTTCGGATGCCGAGGTCGCACTGAAGTCTCACTGCATATCCGTCACGCTAAATTGCATTTACAGGATACCGGGATTCTATTGCACTGAAGTCTCACGACTTCAGCTACTTACCCAACAACTCCATTGCCTCGGCACGAAATCGATCGAGTTCTTCGCGATCACTGACAGGTGGTTTGGTAGAGGACAGCCACCGCGCGGCCTGTTCCAACAATTCGCGAGCCGTCTCCTTTTCCCCGAGCTGCCAATGGGCCATCGCCAGGAAGAAGGCGTTGTGGCCGAAATAGATGTTGGGCTGGAGCTGCTCGGCTTTCGAGAGCATGTCGATGGCTTGCTGCCACTCGCCGATGCGGTAACACGCCACTCCGAGCGTGTTCCACGATTCCGGCGATTCCCGTTCGAGCTCCACTGCTTTGCGAGCATGTTTTACGGCGAGAACACCTTCGCGGTAAACCAGATCAGGGCAGGTGGCGAGCAGCCATGCGAGGCCGTTGTGGTGGGTGGCATTTTCCGGGCTGACCTCCACCGCGCGTTTGGACTCAGCCACGGCTTCCCTCCAGCGCTGAGACTGCAAGTGTTCATTAGCTAGTTCAAAGTGGCGCTTGGCCTGTTTGTTCTGGCTAGCGACTTCGGCGCGCGGTCCGAAATCGCCGAGATCGACGATGACTCGCGGCGGCTGTGCGGCGGCGACAGAATTGCCTTTCGTATTGCCTTGCGAAACGGGCAATGAATCCCAATCCAAGCCCATGGTCGCCAACTGCCCGCGGATCGAATGCAGATCCCAGACGTGGATGTTTTTCGCGTAGGGGGAGACGACCACCAATCGCGCTCCATCCGGCGTAAAGCTCATCCAGCCGGGCCGGTCGCGATACGGGTCTTCGAGCTTGGCCAGCGTCAACCCGCTTTCGACATCTACCAAGCTGATGATCCCCGAAGAAAGTTCGAGAGCCATCACGCATCCGTCAGCCGAGTAGGCGACCGTGCCGGGGTACGGGCAATGTTCGCGCGGAAATGTCTTGGTCTTCCGCCAGGAGCCGACTTCCCAAAAGCAGAATTCATCGAAACGACTCGTGATGAGATGCAGAGAGTCCGGTGAGAACGCGGCTAAAGTCATAGTTCCCAAAGGGAGCTCCTTCACGAGCACCGCCGTCCGAGCGTCCGACACCCGCACTGTCTTAGCGTGCCAGCCGGAGGTCGCGGCCCAGCGACCATCGGGACTGAGGACGATACGATCCAGGCCTGGTTGCGGTCCGAGCGTGGCCTGAAGTGGAAATGGTCGGTCGCCAGATCCACGATCAGAACTTGCTCCAATCGCGGGCTGCAGACACCCAATGTGCGACCGTCTGGAGTGCTGTGCGCGTAGAGTGGCACGCTGGGGAGCGAGAGGTTGCGCGGTGGTCCGATGCAAATCTCGACCCCGTCCTGAAACTCCGTAGACGAAGTCTCTACCGTAGCCGAAGTCGTCAGACTTCGGTCCTGAGATTCCGTAGCTGAAGTCGTCAGACTTCGGTCCTGAGATTCGGTAGCTGAAGTCGTCAGACTTAGGTCCTGAGATTCCGTAGCTGAAGTCGTCAGACTTCGGTCCGAACTCTCACGAGTTCGGCTACCCTCAACTGCGAGCGTATTTCCAGTGGCCAGCGCTGTAGACCGCTGTCGCCACTGGTGATGAGTTCCTTGCCCTCGGGAGTGAAAATGGGGCTGAGGGTCTGTTCAGTCGGCAGGTAGGCCACTTCGCGGCTACTGGGCAAATCCCAAATCCGCACTCCGTCGTCCATACCGAGAGCCAGCAATCGGCCATCAGGACTGATGCCGCCGTCCCGGTACTCCCCTTGGCCGGCACCCAGACTGCCAACGAGCGTTTGATACTCGCGTTCGGTGACCAGTTCGACCAATTGAATCCGATCGTGGCTCGAGATGTGGCCAAGCAGTCCGTCGCGACTTGCCCAGCCAGCAAAGCCGCCTGGCCAGGCGATGATCTGCTGCGCGGAGGAGGCTTCCCAAACACGGGTGAGGCCATCCCACGACACCGTCACGAGCAAATTTCCGGATGCATGAAATTGCGATACCGTTACATCTTGTGTATGGCCGTCCATAGTTGCCAGCCGCGTACACGTGGCCACATCCCAGATCTCCGCGCGGTTAGCGGGCGCGGCGAGCGAGAGCGCCAATCGGCGGCCCTCCGGATCCCACGCGACAGCGTGGATGGTCGACTTAATGTCCATCAGCTTCGCCACCACCGCGTTTTGATCGAGATCCCAGATCCACAACCTCGACGGCCTGCCTCAGTTCATCCAGACTCTTGTATCGCCGACCAGGCTGGCCGCCGTGGCGGTAGGCAGCCGCCTGCGCCAGATGCGAATGGATCTGCACCTCGCGTTCCGCCTGCTCGGCCCGTTGCTGGCTCTGACGTGCTTCCTGCTCCGCGTCGACGGCGCGTGTCAAGTTTAACAGGGCCCGATCGCGCTCACGCCGTAAAAAATGCGTAACAGGCGCGCCCACGCTCAGGACAAGGGCCAGCACAGCCACCGCTGCCGCGAGACCGGCGACCACCGGATTCCGACGACACCACCGCCAGAGCCATTCAGCACGACCGATCCGTCGCGCTTTGATCGGCCGGTCCTCGATAAAGCGTCGCAGGTCGGCGGCTAATGACTCTGCGTTTTGATACCGGTCGGACGGTTCCTGCACCGCCTCATACACGATGCCCATTCCGCCACGTCCGATTTCGCGCAGAATGCGATAGTCACCTAGTTGCTCAAGTATCTTTGCCGCTTGCCGCACCTTTTACCCCGACACGACCTACCAACTCTTGATCGCCAGCCGGCCTTGCATTTTCCATCATTACCAGCGCGGGGGATAATTCGCGGACGCTTTCGGCCAGTTCCGGTTGCCGCGCCACATACTCCGATATCGACGGCCGCTCACCGCAACGGTGACGCGCTATAAACTCCTCCGCTAACGCGTCCAGCACACTTGTGTCACTGCTTGGTTCGAAGTCCTGCATGTCACTCCTCACCCAGTCCGGAAATGCTCGCCACGATATCCTTTAGCCGTTTCAAAGCACGAATATAGCGATTGCTGGCAGCCGTCTTTTTAAGACTCAATACATGGGCGGTCTCCTCATTTGTTAGCATCTCGAAATGCCGCAGTATTAGCACTTCTCGATCCATCGGCTCCATTTTATTGAGTGCATCTTGAACTCTAATCTGCGTCTCGGCGCGGATTGCGACACGGCTAGCCGACGTGAGCCGTCCCAGCAGCTGAGCGGCTAACATTACGCTAGACGCTTGCGGCAACGCGCCGCGATACAACGAAACCTCCTGACTTGCGTCTCGCATCTTTGTACCCAGATGGTGGCGATGCATGTCGGTGAGCTTCTGAAACGTGAAGAACCGCACCCATAAGTAAAGCGGCATGGAGGGATTCGCCCTGTATTCTGGGAACCGCTTCGCACACTCGATATACGCTTCCTGAAGCACGTCGGCTGCGTCGATTCTGCATTGTAACCTCGGATCCATCCGAAATTGCAGCATCTGCGTCAGCCGCTCGCATTGCTGCTTGAACAACTCGGCGAGCTGCCGCTCGTCGTTCAGTTCGCCAAACTGGCTCTCGGTCATGTTCATGTTCGGGTTCATACCACTATAACCGATCAAGCGACTTGTTTATCCACAATATAGGGAAGCCTCAGACAAAAACAAATTGATTCACAACTTGCGCCGCCACGGCTTTTGACTTTGAGCCTACAAACGCTGCGACCAGCTGGGCAAGCCCGATGGAATTCTCACGGAATACGCTGCCGACGGAAGACTCAAGAAACTGGTTTGTCGACGCAGTAGGTAACACGACCAATTACGAATAGGATTCGTCGCCACGCCTAGGGGTGCTTTTGAGCGTTTTTAAGCGATTCGTTGTCGAGATCCGCACAATCAAGTAGAATCAGCTCACAGACGCGGGGTACTTACGGGCAGTTTGGCCGAAAACTTTCGATAGGAAGATCGTTCTAATTTAAGGGGAAGTGATGCGATCATTAGCCAGTATTCTAGGATTGCCTGTGATCGTGGCGTCGGTCTTCTTACAAGCTGCGGAGCGAGAGAGCGTTTCGTATAACCGGGATATCCGACCGCTGTTATCCGACCGCTGCTTTGCTTGTCACGGTCCAGATGAAGCGAAGCGGGAAGCGCAACTGCGGTTGGACATTTCCGATGGAGACCTAAGTCCGTTTCACGCGCGCGACGATCACCACGTGATCAAGCCGGGCGATTTAGATTCCAGTGAACTTTGGCAGCGGCTAACCACGGACGACCCCTCGCTGCAAATGCCGCCCCATGACTCGTCTAAAAAGCCTCTGACAGATACGCAAAGAGAACTGATCCGACA
>JAYVHC010000412.1:0-2335 GCA_043771575.1 Planctomycetia bacterium | reverse complement strand
GCGTGTGTTCAAAGGATGCGATCTTTCCATTCTGAATGTTCAGCTTGAGCCGCCCCAAATCGGAGCCATGTGCGCCCGCCTGAACAATTAGCGTATCGCCTACTTGTTCGGCGTGCTCCATGCGATTGTGACTATGCCCCCCAACAATAACATCAATGCCATCGACCTCGTTAGCGAGTTGCTTGTCACCACTCAATCCAAGATGCGAGATGACGATGATCAGGTCGACACCATCGCGGCGCAGTTTCGGTAACTGGTTCTGGAGGGTAGTTACCGGGTCGAGAAAAGTGAGTTCTTCGACATTCTGCGGCGATGTAGTCCAAGGAGTCTTGGGGTACGTAAGTCCGACGATTCCAACAGTAGCTCCCGCTACATTCTTGATGACATACGGTGCGACAAATGAAGTGTGGTCACTGCGGTTGACGAGATTGGCAACGACAAAGGCGAACTGCGCATCCTTGATTCGATCGCGTAAAGCTGCCATGCCGAAATCCGGTTCGTGGTTTCCGAACGTCATGACGTCATATCGGAGGTGATTGAACGCCCGGATGAGCGCCTGTCCTTCGGTCAGATCCGCGATCATCGTGTCGCCAATCAGATCGCCTGCATCCAGCAGTAACACGTCGTCTCCCGCATCTTTTCGGACGCCGTTGATCGCTGTCGCAAGGCGAGAAAGGCCGCCGATGGTTTTACCCTTTATATTGCCCTCCCAACCTTGCCATGCAGTTAGATGGCCATGGATGTCGTTGGTGTGAAGAATTGTCAATACCGCAGCGCCACCGCTAGCATGAGCTGCGTATTTACTCCAACCCAGCATCCAACACGCTGCTCCGATCGCTTTTTGTATGAATGTACGCCGACTCATCCATCTGGCGATTATCCACTAATTGTATGCTGCTATCCTTCACGGCTTCGGCGAACTCGACGGGCGGAAGCGCAGGACATGTAGGAAGTCGCTCCAATACGATCGGTCCCTTAGCGTTCTCCTTCTTCATTCGCGGATAGTACTTGGGTTCCGGGGGAGCGGTGAACAGAACATACTCGATAAACTTGGCCTCGTCACTGAACTGAAGTGCTGGATTATTTTTCCGCTCATATCCGATGGTTGTAACAAGTCGGTCGCTGATGTTTGCACCGCACGGCGAACCCGCGCCGTGTGCTGGATGAACGCGCACATCATCCGACAGCTTTAAATAGAAACCGTAGATCGACTCATAGAGTTTCTTGGCAAGTCCACCAGTTTGATCGTCCTCGTGTCATTGTACGTTCTCCTATTTTCATTCGACCCAAGTGCTTCCCTAACAGCTATTCAGCCCAGCTACGTAGACTGCGACACTTCGTAACAAAGTCTTGCGCCGAATTAGGTTTGTCCAGCGAAAGCAATTGAGGCCGATTAGTCGAATTCGGATTGGCTTTCTCTAAGAGTCCTTTTGCGAACTCGCCATAGGCAATAAATTTCCGATGAGTGAATGCATCCGCAACGAATTCGCGAGCGGCTGCGTCTGACGCTATGAGATCTGCACCCTCTTTTGAAGGAAGCAACGCCACAGCATCGTATAACGCAGACGGACCGCCGCCGATTTTTTCGTCAGCCGTAATCAGCGAGCCATCGCTTGCTTTTACACCTCCTACCTGCGGAGCAATGATTTTGACAGAAGCTTTCTCTGCTTTAATCGCATCGACAAGCTGATTCAGTGTTTGAAGGTCAACGCCGTCCGTGATAAGAATTCCCACAGTCCGCCCGGCGAAGTTCTTCGGGCCATTCTTTTCAATACTTAAAGCACTCGAAGGTTTAAGGTCTGCTTTAATCGTCCGAGCCGTTTTAGCAGGCTTCGGCATCTCCGCCAACCGAAGCCCGGTTGCGACTTTCTTCGCCAAGTCGGTTTCAATGTTGAGTAAATGTGACACGATCATGATACGGATATCGACTCGCTCAACTTTGCTTAGTTCAAAGACGAGAGCCGCCGCGATGTGTTCCTGCTCTACAGGTGTTTGGCTTACAAAGAATTGTCGAGCTTGACTGTAATGGTCGGCGAATTTTTCTGATCGTGAACGCTGTTTGGTTCCTTCTTCGGGAGCTGGATAGGATTTGAAGCCTTTGTCGGGCGATTCTTTTGGCCCGCCTCCCCAGGAGTTTGGTTCATAGTTGACGCGTCCCTTGGGATTGGTGATCGCCATGTGGCCGTCTCTCAAAAAGTTGTGAATCGGACAGCGAGGGGCATTGATAAAAATGCTGTGTAAACCTGACCATCAGAAATGAATTTTTCCGATCCTTTTGTGCCGTTCAAATAGGATTCACATATTTTAATGATCTTTTCACAATCTTGTGCATTCG
>JAYVHC010000411.1:0-3597 GCA_043771575.1 Planctomycetia bacterium | reverse complement strand
CCACGGGTCTCGAAGTTGTGGTCGTTGGTTGCATGTGGTTCGTTCAATGCTTGTTCGCTGGCCGCGAATCGTTTGGCATTTGACAATCACCGTGTAGGTTGAGTCGTCTGCTTCGAAACCCACGACTAACGCCGACGGTGCACTAAAACGAAAGCCTCCTACATCACTCGCCGCCCAGTCACGGACCTACACTACGGCGGCTGTTTGGCCAAAGACGCACGGTTGATAAATTAGCGATTCATAATGGTTTCGTCGTAAGTCATCAGTCCTTCGGCGACGACGGTCATGGCGGCGAGTTCATTTGCGTCGAGTTCACTGCTGGCCGGGTGATCGCCGACTTTGAGTAGCTTGACGGTTTGTTCAGGCTGCCGTTTGAACTCGGCGAGCTGTTCGTCAAAGAGTAATATAAGGATTTGAAGTTCTTTTACTTGCGGCGTACGTCCGGTGAGCGATCGAAAGACGAATTGCAGCTGCTGCGTTCTTAAGCTCGATTGTCGCATACCACGTTCGGCCAGCCCGCGGGCAGCTTCGACATACTGCGGGTCATTGAGCAGAACAAGCATTTGCAGCGGAGTTAACGTGGATTGACGCCGCACGGTACAGACTTCGCGGCTCGTTGCGTCGAAGGACATCATCGACGGAGGCGGCGAAGTGCGTTTCCAAAAAGTGTAAAGACTGCGACGATGGCTACCCGCTCCTTCGTCACGCGCGTATTTTTCACCCGATTTCTCTTCCCACAAGCCTTCAGGCTGATATGGTTTTACGGGTGGCCCACCCATAGAGTCCACCAGCAGACCACTGCTGGCTAGTGCCAAATCGCGAATCATTTCGGCGGACAATCGATGCGATGGCCCGCGCGCCAGCAAACGGTTTTCCGGATCATTGCGGAGTAGCTCCCGTGTCGCAATGGATCGCTGGCGATAGGTGGCAGATATGACGATTTGTTTTAGCAACTGCTTTACGTTCCAACCCGATTCGATGAAGTGCTTCGCCAACCAATCGAGCAGCTCGGCATTCGAAGGCTCGGCTCCTTGCAGTCCGAAATCCTCGGCGGTGGTCACCAAACCTGTTCCGAAAATGGCTTGCCAGAATCGGTTAACGGCGACTCTCGCAGTCAGAGGATGTTGGGGATCGACCAACCACAGGGCCAAGCCGCGTCGATCCTTGGGCCAATCCGCTCGCATTCGCAACATGCTCCTCGGCGTGTCGCGCTCGACTGCTTCCAACGGCGCGTCGTAAGCTCCTCGAGCCAAAATATAAGTCGGCCGAACCGTGGTTTCACGCATGACCATGATCTCTTGAATCGGATCATTCACTTCGCTGAAGCGATCCCGTAGTTGTCGGAGTTTGCCGAGCTCTTGCTTGTAGTCAACATCCTGAGTTCGCAGATAGTAACTAGCGACTGCTTCGTCGGAATGTGTTTCAGCATTCAGCGAAACCTGAGTGTCGCTCGCAAAGAGCTGCTCAACTTCGATGGCAGTCAAATCCCGATCAAAAACTTTGAACTCGTCGACGCGTCCGTCCTTAAAACCGACATCTCGAAATCTCTGGCCGACAGCTAAATCTATGACACCTCCGTCGTGTATATTTTTCGTTAAGCCATCCCGGATCACATCGCCGGCGATCAGTTTACCATCAACATAAATCGCTACACCCGCCGCTCGACTCGAACCGTCATAGGTGATCATTACATGTTTCCACTCGTTGATCGGCACAGGGTCTTGGGCCACCACGCGGATTGCATTTCCGGGATAGAAATGGATTAGCCCAACGCTTAAGCGGCCGTTTTCGAGAAGCAACTCGTACCCGCGACTACCGGAATCGGTCCAAGCTTGGGAGCGATGGAAAATCACCGCGCGATCGAAATGACGCGGCGTGTTGAGCCACAATGAAATTGAGAAGGCTTGATTTCTAGTGAAGTCACCGCCCGTTTTAAACGACACATTGTCTTCGCCGCTAAGCCGCAGTCCGTTGCCGACTTTGCCGGCGTCGATCATTGGGTTTTCGGAAGTTGCACCCGGCGAGTCAGGCTTAGCACGGTTGATAACTTTGTTACCCCCGAGTGTTTCCAGCGGGTAGTCGCCAATGAGATTTGCCTTGATGGAACCTGCGACTAGCCCCTCTAAAGAAACGTCAGCCGACTTAGTCCATTTCGCGCGCCACTCTTTACTGGCAGCCTGCTTACTGGTGACCAGTTCACGCAATTTAGATTCTTGTTCTGTAACTTGATCTCGCAGCGACTGCAATTCGGCAACCTGTTGGTCGGTCGACAGTTGCAGAGTAGGCGTGGGTGTGGCATCGGTGAAGTGCGAATACAGCCCCGATTCATCGATGCTATTAAAGAACGAGGCCAGTTGATAGTAGTCGCGCTGTGCAAGCGGATCGTATTTGTGATCGTGACAGCGACAGCATTCGAGTGTCAGGCCTAGAAAAACAGCTCCAAAAGTGTTCACGCGATCGGCCACGTATTCGGCTCGGAATTCCTCCTCAACGCTACCGCCTTCATTCGTTTGGCGATGATTGCGATTGAAGGCGGTGGCGAGAATCTGCTCACGCGTCGCGTCCGGCATGAGATCACCAGCAATTTGCCAGGTGATAAATTGGTCGTAGGGCAAGTTCTTATTGAAAGCTTGCACGACCCAATCTCGCCATGGCCACATGGCTCGGTAGCGATCATTCTGGTAGCCATAAGTGTCTGCGTACCTCGCCACATCCAACCACTCGACTGCCATGCGCTCGCCATAGCGTTCGCTTTGCAATAAGCGATCTACGACGCGTTCGAACGCACCCGCCTCCCTGTCCGCCACAAACGCATCGATTTCAGCTAGCGTGGGAGGCAAGCCTGTTAGGTCCAGCGTTACGCGGCGAATCAATGTCTCGCGATCCGCCTCTGTCGAGGGATGCATCCCTTGACGCTCGAGTTGCGAAAGTACAAATCGATCGAGTTCATTATTGCACCATTCGGATTGCTTAACGCTTGGAAGTGCAACCGTTTTCGGTGGAACAAACGCCCAGTGCTGCGAATACTCAGCGCCTTGGTCGATCCAAGCCCGCAACTTACGTTTTTCAGAGTCATTTAACGACAACTTCGAAGCCGGCGGGGGCATCAGCGTGTCCGGATCATCGGAGAATATTCGTGCAATCAACTCACTTTCGTCCGGCCTTCCAGACACGATAGCATTCTCTTTGGCAGAATCCTCGTCATCCAATCGCAAATCGGCTTTGCGCTCTTTTGCATCCGGACCATGACAGAAATAGCACTTGTCCGACAAAATCGGTCGAATGTCGCGATCGAAATTGATTTTGTCATCGGCCCGCGAGGTGGAGTGAAGAAAAATTGTTAACAGAAAACTGCCGATAAAGATGGGAGGATAATTGGCAGGCATAGAGGTGGGCTCGTTCAAGCGGGATGTGGGCATGTTGGCAACTATTATAGCTCGCCTGGCGACGCCGCAATGGTTTCCACGTGCAATCTGTTGACTTACAATTCCAGGCAATTTAAGCGATGATAGGGGTTCGTCCCAACTCACTTTGTCACTGGAGTCATGCGATGCACATTCCCAACGATTCGAGGCGCAATTTTGTTCGCAAGTCGGC
>JAYVHC010000410.1:0-4069 GCA_043771575.1 Planctomycetia bacterium | reverse complement strand
GACGGTGGAATCCAGAACTTCCTGGATCCGCTTGGACGCTTCGGTTCCTCCTGCCCCGGCGGGTTCATTTTTACGGCTGTTGAAGTAGTCCACCGTTTTGCTGCGAGCAATGACATTAAGCCAGCCACGAAAGGTATCGCTGGGCCGATCTTTGCGAAATCGCCCCAAGTGGGCGGCGACAGCTGAGAAGACTTCCTGCAGCACATCGACAATATCCTGCTCAGCAACACCCCATCTCCGGCACCAAGCTGCGACCAGTGGTGTATACAGCTTGACAAGTCGTTCCCATGCCGCCACATCTGCACTACGTGCTTCATTGAGCAAGCTGCGCGAAGTGGAGTTGCCTCGAGTATGCTGTTCGGAGGGTTCGTTCAAAGGCGTTTCCTCCGCCTACGCGTAAACGCACTGACTAAGATGCTGAGGCCGACGAGCATCGTCGAGATCGAAGCCATGATGGTAAAAGCACCGCGCAGGCCCGTTTGCGTGTTGGCAATCTCGCGATCAAGCGGCCGCACAATTTTCAAAACTCCGACCACATCTCCAATTTGCCAGTCGCGTTTCGGGCTCTTACTGGTAGGGCTTACGTCATTGTGGCATCCGAGACAGCTCTTTTCCATGTGTCGGGCTGCATAATAATGCAGCTCGCGACGGTCGCCGGCTGCGACAAACCGTGTGTATTCCTGTTGAGGGTCATCGGTAGGTTTCGCGTGGAATTCCAACCATTCAAGAGCTGCTTTTTCAATTTCGTCCTGGGGCCCACCACTTTCCCGGCCAGGCCAAGGATAGCGTCCGTAAACACGAACCTGCATGCCCGGGTTCCGTCGACTGATTCGTTCGCCCAGATCGATAGAGAAGGTTGCAGGTAAAGGCAGTGCAGGGTGGATCTCAAGATAGTTCTGAGTTACGGCGACTCCGGATGTCTTAAAATTAATTTCCTCAATCCGCTCACTGTAGAACCGCCAGACCTCATCAAGCATTTTGTTTTCCAGTCTGGCGCTTTCCAGAGCAGTCTGGCGGACAAAGTACTCGGAAAGGCTGGACAGATACCACATCCCAGCGATCGAGCCAACGACCACCGCACAGAACACGCTCACTGCCAGTGGGTAGCGTTGGCACCAGCGCAACGTTCGCTCAACGTTTCCCGCAGGCCGCGCCCGTGTTTGGCGACCTTCCAGGAAACGCCGTAGGTCCGCTTCCATATCCCGACCACTCTGATATCGGCGCGATGGCGATTTGCACATGGCCTTCATGCAAATGCTCTCTAGATCGCGCGGAATTTCCGGACGCACGCGGCGGGGAGGTCGCGGATCGTCATCCATTACCTGCATCAGAAGTTCGCGGCGTTCGCCTCGAAATGGGCGATCGCCTACGATCATTTCATACAGGACGACACCCAGGCTGTAAATGTCGGTGCGTGCATCGACTTGATGCGACGCCCCAGCCGCTTGCTCTGGCGACATATAGGCGGGAGTTCCTAAGATACGGCCATCGGATGTCATCGACAGGTCGCCACAATCACGCTTGGCGAGTCCGAAGTCCATTAAATGCGCTCGCCCCGCTGGATCAATGATAATATTGCTAGGCTTGATGTCTCGATGGATGATTCCATGCTCGTGTGCGTAGTGCAGGGCCGCTGCCAGTTCGCAGGCAATTGAAGCAGCTACCAACGGCGTCATTCCCTTGGAATGGTCAAGCAGTTTCTTTTCGAGTGTATGTCCGTCGATAAATTCGCACACCAGAAACCACACGCCCTCTTCCGTCTGTCCCGTTTCGTACAAGCTGACAATCGAAGAATGTTTAAGCTGCGCTGCACTGCGGGCTTCGCGGAGGAAGCGCTCAACATCTTCCGCCGAGGCGAAATTGCCAGCCCGTTGGACCTTAAGGGCAACAAGCCGCTCCAAGCGAGGATCCCACGCCTGAAACACATAACCAAATGAGCCAACACCCAGCTCGCAACGCAATTCGAATCGGTCGAGATAGACAGGTCCCTCTTGAAGGCGGCGCGCCAAGCCGATTCCCGCATCGGCGGCGACGCGGAATGATCCGGATCGGGCCCTGCCCAAAAGAACCGCATCTGCCCAACCCACTTCCTGGTCGTTTGTTTGGTGAACGGAAGCAACCGAAAGTTTATGTAGCTGATCAGTGAGCGGATCAGCCGACTGGTCTAGGATCTCGAGCTGACTCAGGCAGATCGAGCAGGTTTCAACGTGCTGGGCAATGGATTCATATTCACTGTCCGGGCAGCGACCAACAGCGAAGTTTCGAAGCGAGTCAGCAGTTGGACAAATGTGCTGTGGCATCTTCCGTTCGCATTCTAAATCACCAGCCCATACTGATTTTTAGGCACGATTTTTCGAGTCCTGCCAGTTTCCAGACGCGAAACGTGCGCAGCGCGTTTGCCGCTAATACAGTTTAACCGCCCCGCGTTACAATTTTCGTGTAACGGTGGTCCGTTCTTGTATTTGTAGGACGCGCACCTGCGCGGCGACAGACACAATTTTTACCCCAGGCCGGAGTATATCATGATCCCTTCTTTACGACGCGATTTTTTTGTCGATGTAGGCCGTGGCATGCTGGTCGCCGGACTTGGCACTGCCGTGGCAGGAAATCTGGGTTTTTCAACAGCCTTTGCAGACCAAGGTCCAGAATCCCTAAATTTGGGTCCATACCAATCGCTCGTCGAACTGATCCGCAGCACACCGCCCGACAAGCTCCAGCCCATACTGGTGGCAAAGCTGAAGTCTGGTGAAGTCAACAATAAGCTACTGATCTCTGCTGCTGCCCTTGCGAATGCTGAAGCGTTCGGAGGACAGGATTACGTCGGTTATCACACCGCCATGGCCATGCTGCCTGCCCTAGAGATGGCAAAACATCTTCCAACTGAGCGCCAGTCTTTGCCAATCCTAAAAGTGATTTATCGCAATTCGCAGCAGTGCCAAGAACATGGTGGAGCCTCAAAGGCTACGCTGATGGCCCTGCATGCTGCCGAACATTCTACCGAGGGGGACCTTGGTCTAAAGATTCGCGCCGCCTGCCGCCAAGGGAACATGGAAGACGCCGAACAACTGTTCGCCACTATCGCAACTGCCTCGCCGAAGGACGCATTGAATGCTCTACAGCCTGCAGTTCAGGACGACATTAACGTGCATCGTTTCGTCTTCGCGCATAGGACCTATGGTCTGATCGATCTGCTGGGTAAAGAATTCGCACATACGCTGCTCAGGCAATCGGTTAGGCAAATGGTTGACTTCGAACTGGAGCACAAGCGGCACAACCAGCCGGATAATCCCATCCGCGAACTGCTTCCGAAGTTACTGGACCAGTACAAGCTCGTAGGGAAGACGCTGGGAACGACTGATCCCGGAGATTCGGCAGTCGACACTTTAGCCCGCGCGGTCTATGACGGACCGCCTGCGCGGTCGGCTGATGCAGTCGCGGCCGCGTTGGCAGAGGGTATCGATCCGGAAGTAGTGGGCGAAGCCATTTCCATTGCGTCGAACATGCTCGTGTTGCGACAGGGAGCGGATCGCTGGCGAACACACGGAGATTCGGCAGGCGTCCATTCTTCTGACGCTACCAACGCCTTCCGGAACATGGCTCGCAATACAGACAAAAAGCACGCCGTGCCCGGCCTGATAGTGGCCGCTTACCACAGCGCTAGTCATGCTGCCTTCGCGGGAGAGTCCTATCCGCTAGAGGAACATCGAGCTGCAATCAAGGCTACTGACGCAACGGGTCTGTTGACTGAATGCGAAGACGCAGTCAAAGCCAACGATCAAGGCCGCGCGGCGGCGGCAATTCAGATTTACGGAGAGAAGAACTTTCCGGTACAGGCAGTCTTACAGACGCTGATCAAATACACGATCAGTGAAGACGGCAGATTGCATGGCGAAAAATATTTCCATACTGTGAGCGAAGAGTACAAAACCACGCGGTCTGCATTCCGTTGGCGCCAGATTACGGGCCTGGCACGTGTTACCGCCAGCTCGTACGGCTACAACCGAACGGACGAAAAAGGATTTCATGCGGCCGGTTACGAAGACGCCTGCAGACTGTTGAGTATTCCCAC
>JAYVHC010000409.1:0-2412 GCA_043771575.1 Planctomycetia bacterium | reverse complement strand
GCCGCTGGCCCATGTGCTAGTCACGTTATGGAATGAGCAAGGCCAGAAGGTCGCAGAGACTCGAACGGATTCACAGGGCTTCTACCAATTCGTGTCGTTGCCACCTGGAACCTAGCGAGTTACTGAAGTCACGCCGACGGGATATCTGCCCGGCAAGGCTGCCGTGGGGACGATCAGCGGAACGACGATAGGAGCGAATGATCCTACCGGTGATGTGTTGACGCAGATTCGTTTGCCAGCCGGTCGCAAAGGGATCGACTACGATTTTGGTGAATTGCTTCCAGGCAGCCTTGCGGGTCATGTGATGGTCGATGCGGATGGCAACTGCATTGTGGACGCCGTTGGGGATCGGTACTTGGAAGGCGTTACGGTGTAATTGCTCGATTCGAATGGCGTTACAATCCGGACGACGAAAACTGACGCCGGTGGCAACTATCGCTTTGATGATCTGCCGATTGGGACTTATTCAATCCGCGAGGTACAACCTGGCGGCTTGCTGCAAGCCGGGCAGCGGGCTGGCAGTGGCGGCGGCGATGCTTCGCAAATCGACTTGATTGCTCAGATCGTGGTGGGTGCCGGCGCTGCGCTTATCAATTACGATTTTTGCGAAATTCCTCCAGCAGAAATTAGTGGGAACGTTTATGTTGACGTGGATCAAGATCGTGTACTGGACACCGGTGAAGCACCCATCGCTGGCGTGACGATCACTCTGCTCGATCAAAATGGCACGGTGGTTGCGACTACACAAACCGATGTATCCGGTCAGTACAAATTCTCTGGCTTGCGCCCAGGCAACTACTCCATTAGCGAACAACAACCACGCGGCTACTTTCAAGGCGGTCAGAAAGCGGGCTCGGGCGGCGGCGTCGACTCGCTGGCTGATGTAATATCAGCGATCGCGATTGGAGCAGGCTCAGTTCTAGTTAATTATGACTTCTGCGAGCAACTGCCAGGTTCGATCTCTGGAAATGTGTTCGCAGATCTCGATTTCGACTGCGTTCAGGATGAAAACGAAAAACCGCTTGCAGGCGTATTGGTGGAACTGCTGAGTGCATCAGGCAACGTGATTGCGTCGACTCGGACGAATGCAAATGGCGACTATCAATTCGCGAACTTGAAGCCTGGCATTTACTCGGTACGTGAATCGCAACCTACTGGCTATTTCCATGGCGGCCAAATGGCACCCGCCACAGGTGGAGATGCCTCGCTCGATGATTTGATCAGTGCAATCATCCTGCAATCGGGAGTGTTGGTTGCAGAAGCCAACTTCTGCGAGGTCCCGCCAGCCACGATTTCCGGTTACGTTTATCAAGATGGTGCAGTCATCAAGACCAAGGATGGGTTGGTACCCGCGAACCTACGAGAAGTCCGTGACGGATTAAAGACCGCCGACGATACAGCCATCGCCGGTGTTCGCATTCAGTTGCGCTTCGTCAACGGAATTCCAGTGACGAGTGATCGCGCGCTGCCTGGCAGCTACAGTGGGCAGTTTGTCGAAGTAGTCACCGATGCTAACGGTTACTTCGAATTCTTGGGCCTGCGCGAAGCGACTTACCATTTGTTTCAGACGCAACCAACAGGTTACATCGACGGTCTCGACACGCCGGGAACAACTGGTGGTATGGGAGTCAACAAAGGCGATACGATTCCGCAGAGCATCCTCGAATTGTTTTCCGTTGAGGATCCCTACACCCTTGCCAACTTTGATGCGCTGCTAGCGATCAATGTTCTCGCAGGCGGAACTTCACAGCTGAACAACTTCAGCGAAATTTTAGTGGCGAAAGAACCTCCACAAACTCCGCCACTGCCAGCCAAAGTACCTGAGATCAACATCAAGTATCCAGAACCTCCGTTGTATCCTGCGGCGCAACCTATCGCTTGGCAGCCGCTCGTTTGGTCGCCGCTGCCTTTGCTGGTCGGCGTTGGTCACGACGCGCCGCCGACGTGGCATCTAAGTGTTATTAATGGAGGCTTCCCGCGCGGTCGTCGCAGCGGTGCGCCACTGGACGAATCCGAAGTGGCAGAGCAAGCCGACCGACTGGATGTTTACGCCTGGACGGTTCGCGGCATGCAACAAAGTACCTGGAAAATCGTCAGTTTGAACGATAGATCCAAGCCGAACGACAAGCCTCTACCATTGTCCAGCCGCATCGTATTCGATCTACCTGAAGCACAGCCGCTGGCCGGTGACTTCAACGGCGACGGCTACGATGAAGTGGCGCTGTTTCTCGATGGCGAGTGGTTCATCGACCTGAACGGCAACGGCCGTTGGGATGAGAAAGATATCTGGTTAAGGTTAGGCACTCATGGCGACCAACCCGTTATCGGCGACTGGGATGGCGACGGTAAAGATGATGCAGGTGTGTTCGGTAAAAAGTGGTCAGGCGACGAGCGCGCACTTGCAGCGGAGCC
>JAYVHC010000408.1:0-6674 GCA_043771575.1 Planctomycetia bacterium | reverse complement strand
ACCACCTTGGAAGCTCGGCTTTGCGACCTTTCCGGTGCGGGTGATGAACGGCAATGGAATCGGATCTTTCACGCTTTGCATGAAGGCATCGCGGTCTGTGACAGCAACGACTCTATCGTCATGGTCAACAATGCTTGTAGCGCGCTCCTTGGTTTAAATTCGTCCGCTGAAATTGTTGGAAAAAAGGTTGTTCAGCTGCTTGAGGAATCTGTCAGCGGAATGCAACTGGGCGTTTCCAAGAGCGTTCTCAATAGTTCCTCACCATTTGTTTGCGAGTTACGAATTGGCAAACATCTCGCTGACGGCGTTTGGCGTATTAATCGCACGCCGGTTATCGATGAAGCGTGCGAAAAAAGCATCACCCTGTGGACCATCCGCGATATTACTCAGCAAAAAATGGCGGATGAGATGCGCAACCAATTTGTCTTTACCGCCACACACGAGCTTCGAACACCCTTGGCAAATATTAAGGCCTATGCCGAGACACTAGCTCAAACATCAGACATTGGCGTTGAAGATCAAAAGCGATTCTATAACATCATTAATAATGAGGCCACACGTTTGTCGCGATTTGTCGACGAGTTACTGGATGTAAATCAGATGGAATCAGGTGCCGTAACGATAACGTGTGGTGAAACTGATTTAGAGCGATTACTCAATGAAGTTACGGAGAATTTGAAGCCGCAATTGCAGCAGAAGGAGCAGTTGTTCGAAAAGCATTTTGCCGCCAAGCTTCCTTCGTTGCGTTTGGACAAAGACAAGATTATTGCAGCCCTGGTCAATCTCCTAGGCAATGCAGTCAAATACACGCCAGAGAAAGGCACCGTCCGCTTTCTCGTGGAGCTGGATGATACCAATATTCACTTCCACATTGAGGATACGGGGATCGGCATTAGTGCCGAGGACTTACCGCGTATTTCAGAAAAGTTCTTCCGCAGCAGCGACTCCCGAGTCCAAAGCATTGTGGGCAGCGGTTTAGGACTTGCATTTTCACACGAAGTTGCCCGTCTGCATCGTGGCAGAATTAGTGTCAAGAGTGAAATTAACAAGGGCTCGCGATTCACGCTAACTTTGCCATTAAGCTAATAGGGAGTTAAGACATGTTTCAAGTCTCCCTGCAAGGTGCCGTTCAAGTGGTTAGCAGCGCCGTGCCGCTCAACGCGGAACACTTAGAAACGGCAAAAACCGCATTTGAGCAATGTTTTGGCAAGGGGCAGCCAAAGATCGTTATTCACATGGCGGGCGTGCCATTGCTGGACAGCGAAGGCCTTGAGTTGCTGCTCGACCTGAGCGACCGAGCGTTACGATGCGGGGGTGTTGTGCAGCTTGCGGAACCGCGACCACTGTGTCGTGATATCTTGCAAATAACTGGGGTGGCAAGTCGGTTTGCAATCTTTGACGACCTGAATGCCGCCGTGGGGAGCTTTGCACAATGAGTACGGTATTCGATGCTCCACTTGCAACCAGCAATCCAGGCATGGCTAGTGCCAGGATCGTCTTGGAACAATCCCTGCCGCTTGGCGAACGGCTCTTTCGCGCGGGAGTACTAACAGCCGAAGAGCTTGAATCGGCCCTGAATCAGCATACTGCCAAGAAGATGCAGTTTGGCGAGACGCTGCTGGAATTAGGGTTCGTCAGCGAAGATACGCTGCTTTCCTTTCTGGGTTCCCAGATGGATGTGCCAGCAGCGCGCGTTCGTGAAGGGCTCGTAGACCCCGCTGTGGTGCGTTTGCTGCCTAGACAAAAAGCGGAATCACTGTGCGCGATCGCTTTATTTAAAGTTCGCAACACTCTCAGTGTGGCCATGGCCGAACCTCGTCATCTTCAACAGATTGACGAAATAGAACGCATTACTGGTCTTCGCGTTAGACCGGTTTTGGCATTGCGGTCAAACATCGAGAAGATATTGCCGCGCTGTTATGAGAACAACTTTGCCGTAGATGCCGTTACTGCGGATTTTGCGCAAGATGCGGTCGAACTACCGAGCGAAGCTTACGACGTGGATATGGGAAACGTCGATTCGTTGGCAGAAGGCAGCCCAATTATCAACCTAGTAAATTACATGATTTACAATGCGGTTCGACAAAAGGCTAGCGATATTCATGTTGAACCGGGACATCATTACACTGCGGTACGATTTAGAATTGATGGATCGTTGCGCGAAGCATTACGACCGAGGCGAGAGTTTCATCCCGCTATAGTATCTCGACTGAAGGTCATGGCTCGGCTTGATATTGCGGAACATCGGACACCCCAGGATGGACGCATACATGTCCGCGTGGATGGACGCGACATCGACTTACGCATATCAACGCTACCGACCATTCTTGGACAGAAGGTCGTGATGCGCGTGCTCGATCGCAAGAATGTGACCTTCGATCTCAACCAATTGGGTGTGCCTGACCCCCTGTTGGGAAAGATGAAACATATGTTGGCCCGACCGCATGGATTGCTGTTGGTGACCGGCCCAACCGGCAGTGGGAAAACAACGACGCTTTATTCCGCTTTGGAGCTCATCAAGTCAATTCATGCGAACATTGTGACTGTTGAGGATCCAGTCGAATATCAACTGGAGCAAGTCAACCAGGTGCCGGTGGGTGCAAACAAGTCGATGACCTTTGCTGGAGCCTTGCGAGCGATTCTGAGGCAGGACCCAGACATCATCATGTTGGGCGAAATCCGCGACAGCGAGACGGCCGCGGTGGCGGTGCAAGCAGCGTTAACCGGGCATCTTGTGCTCAGCACTCTACATACAAACGACAGCTTTAGTGCTGTAACTAGGTTACATGACATGGGCGTTGAGCCGTTTAAGGTGGCTGCGTCATTAATCGGCGTTATTGCCCAGCGGCTGGTTCGAATGAACTGCCAGGCCTGCAAAACCGCGTATTATCCCCCATACGAGTACTTCGATATGCTCCGCTATCAAGGAGATCGACGCCGACAATTTGTTCACGGGACCGGCTGTCGTGAATGCTATGACACGGGACTGCGAGGGCGAGTTGGCATTTATGAAGTTCTGACGGTCAGTCGTGAAATTAGATCCGTCATTGCGCACGGTGGCGACCTTGAGTCCATTCGAAACATCCATTTAGGCCAAGGCGGTAGTTTACTGGTCGACGAAGGTGTTCGTTTGGCCGAGGCTGGAAAAACAAGCTTAGACGAAGTCATTCGCGTAGCCTACGCAGATTAGTAGTTGGGCCAATCATGAAGTTTGAATACCAATCCAAGAGTCGTAGTGGAGAAAATACCTCTGGAACAGTGGAAGCTCCGACCATCGCCGAAGCCCGACAGCTTTTGCGCGGGCAAGGACAATATGTGACCCATATTCACCCGGTCAAGCAGCACATGCTATCGGCAGCTCGAACGAGTGGCACTGGTGGCTTTCGCAAGCGAGTGAATAAGAGCGATTTGGTTGGCATGATGTCACAATTGACCATCATGTGCCAATCAGGCGTGGATTTGGCGGAAGCGATCGGGAACGTAGCGAGTCAATGTGCCAAGCCCGCCTTTCGAAATGTACTTGCAAGCGTACATCGAGATGTCTCCAATGGCAGTTCCTTTTCCGAATCGCTAAGTAAGCATCCGCAGGTTTTCGATGAAATGTTTGTCGCCGGAATAGCCGCGGGTGAACAGTCGGGAACGATCACGCAAGTGTTGGAAAGGTTGACTTATTTGCTTCGCGGCGACATGCGGCTTCAAAGTACGGTTTGGTCGATGCTGATGTATCCGATTGTCTTAGGTGCAGTCACCTTCCTGGTACTGAACGCTTTGATCTTTTTCGTGCTGCCGCAATTTGCAACTGTTTTTGAATCCCTAGACAAGCCCGCGCCAGCACTGACGCAGATATTGCTCAACACCGGAGTTTTTGTACGGAAAAATGTTCTGATCGTTCTCGGGACGGCCGCTGCACTTGTGCTCGGCGGATACTTTTCGCGCAATGCAATAATTGTCCGACGTGCATGGGATCATTTCACTTTGAATGTTGTAGTGGTTCGAAATGCAACTCGCGCGCTGTTGACTGGAAGAACGTTTCGTTTACTAGGAACCATGTTGACAAGCGGTGTTCCGCTGATCGATGGTATTCGCTTGTGCCGCTCGGCGGCACGCAACCAACTTTTTCGAGAATTATTTATAAGTGTCGAACGTGACGTACTTCATGGAGAAGGCTTAGGACGCACGCTCATGGCGGCAACGTTTCTCCCGGCGGGGGCCGCTCAAATGATATTGACCGCCGAACGCAGCGGAAAAATGGGTGAAGTCCTGAAAAGCGTGGGAGAGTACTACGAAGACGAAGGTGAACGACATCTACGGGATATTGTGAAGATTGCAGAACCCGTTGTCATTATTTTCCTCGGTGTGGTGGTCGCAGGCATCGTGCTGTCGATTGTGCTTCCTATGTTAGACGTCACCACCTCCTCGCATTAAGAGATTCGCATGTCACTACAGAATTCTATCACGCGGTTGTCACTCAATAGTGCTTTTGCGCGTCGTACGCAAAGAGGCTGGATTGGCGTAGACATCGGTACTAGTGCAATCAAGTTGTCGCAAATCGAGCGGCAGGATGCCCACTACTACATTTCCGCACGTTGGACTTTATCCGCTTCAACCAATAATTCATCGGACTCGGCACTGACCTCTAGCGAGTTGATCTCGAACCGATTGACTGAGCTTAGATCATTGAGACATATTTTCTCGGGCAGAAACTGTGCTGCGGTATTGCCCATGTCTATGGTTCAGCATCGTTCGCTAGAACTCCCTCAAAGCGATCACTGCGAACAATTCCGAATGGTCGGAGAAGAGCTATCCGCCGATCTGGCGGTCGAACCTGAGGATCTGGCGTTCGACTGCTGGTCCACGGGTTTTGAGGCACAGCCAAACGCTGAGTTGACTGACGTCTCGGTGATAGCTGCCCCAAAAGTACTCGTCGACCAAGTTGCCAACCGGTTGCTATCGGCAGGCTTGGATTGCCAGGCACTGAATGGAATGCCGTGCGCCCTGGCACGAGCCGTGCAAATTGCCAACCTCAAACAACCAGATGAAACCGTGCTGGCTCTCGATATGGGTTACACGTCGCCCATGATCGTCGTGGTAAGGAACGGGCTTCCTTTATTCACGCGGACTATGCGTGGAGTGGGGCTGCAATCCCTCATGCAGCCGCTAGAGACCAGTTTGCAGATTTCGTCAGAAGAGTGTCAAGAATTGTTGGCACATTACGGAGTGGCAAAAATGGACGCCTCACCGACTCTTGCTACTCAAAAAACAATGCAGTTGATCGCCAATCCATTGCAAAACCTCGTAACTGAGGTCAAACGAACGATCCAATATGTCGGTCAAAAATTTCGCTCAATGAAACCAGCTCGTTTGTATTTGTTTGGTGGTGGCGCACTGGTCAAAAACCTGCCTGAGTATCTCAGTCATCAAATTCAATTGCCCGTCAATGCTTGGTCGCTGGATGACGCATCGTCCAATAGAACTGACGCGATGTACGGAGTCGCTTGCGGATTGTCCTCACTCGCTTTTGAGAGTACGTCATGTTCATAAATATTCTGCCACCTCAAACACAGTTGAAGATTCATTTTCGCAGTTCCTTGCGGCGTTACTCCTTTATTTGGGGAATCGCAGGAGCCTGTGCGCTGATCAGCGCGGTATTTCAAATAATCGACCTCCATCAGGCTTATGCGAGATTGGCGGAATTGAACCTTCGTTGCGAGCCGCTCTATGCTCTCAACCGCGAAATACAAGAAAATCAGCAGACTGTGAAAGAACTGCGAACCGAAAGCGATGCCCTCAAGCGGTTACAGCCAACCGACCATACGTTGGACCTATTAGCTATCCTTTCGGGGGCAACTCGGACCGAACCGGGTGAGCTACAGATACAACAACTGACTTTTCACGCGCCCCAAGGCCTAGGAGAAAACAAGTCAGCGGCGATGCAACGCGGAATAGCAGCCGCGACGCCTACCACAGAATCTAATACGTTGAATCTGCAAGGCATTGCCAAAGACGATACCTCCTTAGCTCGATTTGTAGCTGATCTGCGTGCGGTGGGAGTTTTTGACAGCGTCGAATTGAAGTCATCTTCCCAAGTTGCAACCGCAGATCGAAACGTGCGGCAATATCAGCTCGAATGCCGCTTTGAGGATAGGCCATGAATAACCTGATTCGTTTTGTATCTAGCTTTAAGCGAACCTCAGCCATGACACTTGGCTTTGTTGGCGTATCTGCCACATTGGCCACTTTGTTGTGGTTTGGAATTACCTACCTTCAGTCTAGAGTAAGCCAAGCTCAAGACAGTATTAGCGAACGGCTCAATCTCATCGAGACGGCAACAAAATTGCAAGTTACTGCGGATTCGCTTGAAGAACAGGTCAGGTTGCAACAAACAAACATTTTGAATATGCGGGCGAAGTTTCCCAACACAGCAGACGAAGCTGAATTTTTGCAGCAATTATCGGAAATGGCGGTGGCAACCGGCGTTTCTATAAGTGATTTCCGGCCGGGTGGGATTTCCAAGCTAACGTCTTGCAAGACGCTGGAACTGAAAATTCGCGGTACTGCCCCTTATGCCAGTCTCTGTCGCTGGTTGGCAGGCCTGTCGGAGTTACCGCGGGTGGTCCGGCTTTCACAGCTTTCGGTGTGTGGACCCGTGACGCCACACGGCGACTGTACGATTG
>JAYVHC010000407.1:0-4660 GCA_043771575.1 Planctomycetia bacterium | reverse complement strand
ATTGACTTTGGTGTGGCAAAAGCAATTGGTCAGCAATTGACGGACAAGACGCTCCACACCGGCATTAGTCAGATGATCGGCACGCCGCTCTACATGAGCCCCGAGCAAGCCGGACTAAGCAGCATCGATGTCGATACTCGCAGCGATATCTATTCGTTGGGAGTATTGCTCTACGAAATCCTCACCGGCCATACGCCTTTCGAAAGCGAGACTCTTCGTAAGGCCGGGTTTGACGAGATGCGGAGGTTAATTTGCGAAGTCGATCCGCCGCGTCCCAGTACGCGAATCAGCACCCTTGAGGCGCAGACGTTGTCTACAGTTTCGGAATTCCGCAAAGCAGAGCCTCGCAAGCTTAGCCAACAACTTCGCGGCGAGATCGACTGGATCGTAATGAAGGCACTCGAAAAGGACCGCAATCGACGTTACGAATCGGCCAGCACTCTGGCTGCGGATGTGCAACGCTATCTCGACGATCGGCCGGTGGAAGCTTGTCCGCCGTCAGCCAGTTATCGCTTCAGCAAATTTGCTCGCAAGAATCGCGCCAATCTAACGATCGTTGCGGTTGTGGCCGCGACCATGCTCGTCGGCACAGCCGTCAGCGCGTGGCAAGCTGTTCGTGCAACGAGGGCGGAGCGGGACGCGATTGCAGCATGGACGGAGGAGTCGCAGCAAGGGCGAGAAAGCGAGAAACAACGAATCCGAGCGGTGGACGCGGAAAAGCTCGCCAGAAGCAATGAAGAGCGGGCAAATGAAGAAAAGCAAAATGCAAAGCGATCGCTAGCAGACACGGAAGCCTTCAGTGATTTTCTAGTCCAAGATATACTCGCTGTCGCTCGGCCAGAAGGGGTACAAGGTGGCTTGGGAGTCGCTGTGACGGTGGCTCAGGCGCTAGAGTCGGCCGAGGCGAAACTCGAAGAGCGGTTCGCAGGGCGGCCGCTGGCCGAGGCGACGGCCCGCGATGCCATCGGTAAGACCTGGCGAAACCTGGCAAAGTACGAGCAGGCCGAGCGCCAACTGCTGCTGGCTGTAAAAATACGAGAGCAGGAACTCGGCTTCGACGCCCCCGAGACGCTAGACTCTCGCAACAGCCTTGGAGTTTTACTGGATCAAGCAGGCCGCTATTCAGAGGCTATCGTTATTCAAGAAGAAGTTCTAAACATTAAAAAGGCCAAATTCGGGCTCAACCATTCCGATACTCTCATTAGCATGTTCAATCTAGCAACTGCGTACATGGGTAACCATGACCTGGACGCTGCCGTGCCACTCCTCGAAGAGACACTCCTTAGGCAGACTTCTGTGCTCGGGGACGATGACCGGATAACGCTGTTTAGCATGAACTCTTTGGCGTCCGCTTACCTTGATCAAGGTAAGTTCGACGAGTCTCTGGCGTTACAACAACAGGTTGTTGAGAAACAAAAATGTAAACTCGGGCTCGACCACCCTGACACCCTCATCAGTATGGAAAACCTAGCCTCTGTGTACAGGGATACGAAGAAGTTCGGACAAGCCCTTCCGCTCTATATACAGACACTGGAGTTGCAGAGGGCAAAGCTTGGCCCAGACCACCCCAGCACGCTTCATACGCAGTTCAACCTTTCCGAATTGTACATGGAGAAAGGACTGCTTAAAAAAGCGGAATCGCTTCTCCGCGAAAGCGTCGAGGGAGCGCGGAGCAAGCTCAGGTCAGGCCATCCTGATCTTCTGATGTACCTGAACGCACTGGCAAATTTACATTGGCGAATGGGGCAGTATACAGAATCCGTGTTGCTCTACGAGGAGACTCTGCGTCATAACTAAACGGAAATGGGAAATGAGATTTAGGTCGAAATCGCGGTTGTTACTGCCTACAACTTGGCAGTGAACTATCGCGATGCAGGTCGGCTGGCTGAAGCGGAATCACTGATCGACGAGTGGTTACCACGTGGAAGAGCCGAGCTTGGTGAATATCGTCCATCCATGCAATTCGGCCTTGAGACAGCTATTAGCATTCATGAGCGTCTGGGACAGCCGACAAGCGTTGAACCTCTTCGACGAGAACTGGCCGCGTTTTGGAAAGTCAATGCTGGAGCAGAGTCACCGCAGTACTCTAAGGAACTGGCTTCGCTAGGAATGTTCCTGCTCCAACAAGATAAGCCAGCCGACGCCGAATCAATCTTGCGCGAGGCGATGTTAGTCGACGAGGCGACACGGGCCGACGACTGGACGACTTTCAACACCAAGTCCCTACTCGGATTCAGCCTGCTCGGCCAGCAGAACTACACCGAGGCGGAACCGCTGTTGTTGTCCGGCTACGAAGGATTGAATCGACGTGAAAAGAAAATTCCTCGCGAGAGCAAGGTCCGATTAAGAGAAGCACTGCAGCGGATCGTGCAACTCTACGACGAATGGGGGCACAAAGACAAGGCCGCCGAATGGCGCACGAAGCTGACCGGAGTCAGATCCGCAAAGCCCGCTGAAAGCGATAAGAACTGACGCTCGTTAGTTAGGGTAACGCCATGAGATTCCTTGTGGCCTTTTTTTCAGACGTTAATTACTAATTGGAGACAGATTTCATGCGACTCGCCACTTTACTTCGTCCTTTACATTCCTTTCTGAAACTCAATCAGCCGAAGCGCAATTGTCATCGGCTCGCTTCGCGCAGCCTGGCGACGCGCCGGCTTGTACTCGAGTCGCTGGAAGTTCGTCAGGTGTTCTCGGCAACCTTCGGCGCTGCGCTGAGTTTCGGAAACGACAGCAGCGGGGCAACTATCGCATACGATGTCGCGACCGACACGGCCGGGAACAGCTACATGACTGGCTATTTCAATGGAACGGTCGACTTCGATGAGTCTGCCCTGCATTCCGGGGACACCGACATCCTGACTGCATTGGGAAACGGCGATGCTTTCGTTGCCAAATACGCGCCTGACAACTCGCTGGTCTGGGCTCGACGGATGGGTGGTGTAACGAACGCTACGACCATTGGCACACCGAATGATACGGGCAGAACTCTTGTGGTCGACCGCAGCGGGAATGTCTTCGTCGCAGGTCAGTTCCTCAACTCTGCGGACTTTGGTTCGACTATTTTGTCCAGTACGGGAACGGGCGTGGACGGGTTTGTGACAAAACTCGATGCCAGCGGCACGTTCCAATGGGCGAAACGCTTCGGAACCAGCATGGATGATTCTGTTGACGGCGTTGGCATTGACTCATCAGGGAACGTATACACGCTAAACAATAACTCCTCCGGGTATGACATCCTTAAATTCAATTCCACAGGCTCTGCTGTCTGGACCAAGTCGATTGCGACAACTGTCATTGGTAGGTTGTCCACAAACGGCCTGGCCGTCAGCCCATCCGGCAATGTGTTCGTGGCTGGATCGTTCTATAATACTGTAGATTTCGACCCGAGTTCCAAAACCTACAATGTCACCAACCCTGGAGGAACTATCGTCGGTGGTTTTGTTCTGAAGTTGGATACGAACGGGAAATTCGGTTGGGTCAGCAACTTCGCGGGCCAGACCGGGGGAGCCTCATTTGGACGCTCTAACGCCCAAAGTGTGGCGTTGGATGGCAGTGGAAACGTCGTTGTGGGAGGGATATATAGCGAGTCTGTTGACTTCCAACCGGGTAGCGGAATAACCACGCTGCCAGCGGTTGGCGGAGTGTTTATTACCAAACTTAACAGCTCTGGCGGACTAGTCTGGGCTCGGGCGTTAGAAAAAGGCATCGGTAATAGTAATCCGTATGTGCCTGGGCTGGCAGTGGATTCTGCTGGCAGTATTTACGCCGCAGGAAGTTTCAGTGGCACTATCGACCTCGACCCAGGTACAGGCACTGACGTACGGACGAGCGCTGGCGGCCTCGACATCTTCGTGGTCAAGCTCACTGCCGTGGGCAACTACAGTTGGGGGGAATCATTCGGCGGGACTGGCAGCGATGCCGCCTTCGGGATCGCTGTCGACTCCACTGGCGACGTTCATCTGGCCGGATATTACCAAAACATGGTCGACTTTGACCCAACGAACGGAACCTTTTACCTAACCACTAACGGAGTCTCCAAGGCGTTCCGATTACGACTGCGTCAGGTGTAGTGTTGGAGATAAACATCGTGCGGACAATAAGCGGAAAGGGCTTCCAGTCTATGGTCCATAATTCACACTCTGGAAGCCTATGCCACAACGGAAGAATCGACGGTTTACATCGACTTGTGATCGTTGACTGAAAACTGAAAACTGAAAACTATTTTCCATGATCCAACAAACTGAAATGAACTCGTCACATCGTCTCATAGGGCTGAGGCAGCCCTATGCGGCTGAACGAGTCGGCAAAATGTTTGGCGAGATGCTCCCGATAAGGCGTCTGAACTCGCGCCAGGCGCTTATTCGACTTGCACAGCGCAAGAAGCAGGTCGAGTCGAACTGTGTGCAATCGTCGAAAATCCACAATCATTTCTCCCAAGCCGAGATCGGCACTCGCTGGCAGGAAATACATTCCCCAGATTCGACCAGCCCGAAGCGGGCCCTTAATGTCCGACGATTTAAGCGTTCGCTCATCGATCAGTTGTTGGGCGTCAAACACCTCGGCCACACTGATTGTCGTCGTTTTCAAGTTGGCCAGATCGCAAGTTTGAGTAACGACAATGACCCGGCAAAAGTCACAATCAAGATCAACCGATCCG
>JAYVHC010000406.1:0-4868 GCA_043771575.1 Planctomycetia bacterium | reverse complement strand
ACGATGCAGATTGAACAGCTAGAACGAAGCATTCAGTCGGATGTATTCCACCAATATTCGCTGAGCCAAGGGACCGTCTATGGCAGTGCCCTCATCAATTACTCGGTCACGGGTGCTCCGGTTGCCGAGTGGCAGCTGACGGTGCCAGCCACACTCAGCAACGTCACCGTGGATGGACAAGAGATTCGCACTTGGCGGCGCGAGGGTGATACGTTGATAGTCTCGCTCCAGCAACCGATCTTGGGAGCTTACACGTTACTGGTTACTTTTGAAGAGAAGCCGAATGTCGCCGATGGCTCTTTTCAAGCTGGGCTAGTCACGCCATTGGGCGTACAGGGTGATCGAGGCTATGTCGAGGTAGTCAGTCCTGTGCAAGTCGAAATGGAATCCCTGCTGGTATCCAGTCAGTTATTGGTACTTGATCCGTTGGAGTTACCGGCCGAATTTCGCTTGCTCAGCACTGCACCGGTACTCGGAACTTGGCAATACACTCAGCGACCGTTTGATCTGAAACTCAAGGTCAATTGGTTTGACCCGGGTACAACTGCGGCACAAGTCGTGGAATTCTCCGAAGCCAATAGTCGAGTTTCGCAAGATGGCGAGCTGGTGACCGATCTGTTGTACTACGTCAAGTCGCGTGGGCAACGAACTTTGAAACTGCAATTGCCTGGCGATCCTGTTCGGCTGTGGGCAGTTTCGGTCAATGGTCGCCCGGTGACAGCACGACAAGCGGGAGATGAAACACTGATTCCACTGCCTGGCGGGGCTGATCCCAATACGCCGATCGAAGTCAGCTTGCGACTCGGCAAGCCAGCTCTGGATAAAGGGCGTGCATCACTCAAGTTGCCTACAGTTTTCGCACCCGTATTAAAGACACAATGGAACGTACACGCCGACCAAAACCATGTGCTCATTCCCAGAGGCGGATCAGTTGAGCCCACAATGCCAGTGGTGTGGCCCAACGGCTTTGACTGGCTGGCTGGGCGCGGGCTTGTTCCACTGGTCGCATTGGTAATACTGGCTTCGATCGTTGCCGGAGTCAGTTCGATTCCGATCCGACTGTGTGCATTGACGATTGCCATCTTCGTAGCTGGGGGAGCTGGCTTGGACGCGTTAAAACTTATGACGCCGCCTGTGCAACTTTCGCTTAGCCTCCCTGTGTTGGCTTCGGGTGAGAGCGTGGGCTTGGAAGTCGCGAACCTACCTACGTGGCGAGCCTATATTTCGTGGCCTGGTATCGCGCTGGTACTGGCTGGTTTTGCAGTGCTTTTGATCGAGTGGCAGATTCACACATCCCGCGGTCGCTGGCTGCTGCGTGGTTTCGCTTTTGGGCTGATCGCGACAGGGCTGTTGTTGCAAACCAACGGTGCACCTTGGTTCTTTGGCTTGCTCGCGTTAGCGATCTTGGCGTTCCAGTTAATACCTGCGGCCATGCAATGGCCAAAGAGCACCGATATTGACGCAGCAAGTCGAGCGTCGATTCCGGTCGATCAACCAACAGCGGGAGGCAATGAAGGCTCGGTTGTTACAACATCAATACTCGTTTTTTTAATAGGCTCTGTCGCCCTATGTTTGCCGAGCCGTTGGCTGGCGGCAGCAGATACGCCTGCAAGTCAAGTTAACACAGCAGAATTCGACAACATTCAATCGGCTAGTTCGCTGATTCAACAGTGGACGGTCTCCAGTCGCGAAAAACGGCTTACGGCTTCGGCCGATATCAGTTTCTCAGGACGCCCTGGTGATCGCTTCGTGTTGCTTCGCGCCCCAGCTGTCTTGACGCAGTTCAATGGGCTAGGCCTGCGGCTGAGTAAACTGGAACTGCCTAATCAAGGAGTGACTTACGTCGTAACTATCCCCGCGACAGAAAGCGCTGCAGCAGGCACAGGCGAAACCGTTAGTCCCCCAATAGCGCCCGCGGATGACAAGCCAGCTGATGAGACCCAACCGCTCAACAAGTACACAGCCACTTTTCAATTTCAATTGGAAGCGATCCAATCAGCAGTGGGTATCCCCGTGCTAACAGGCAGTGCGGCGCTTCAGCAAGTCGACCTCAGCTATGACGAGCCGAATTGGGAGGTGGTCTGCGAGTCAGCTGCCAGAATTGAATCAGTGGCAGCTGAGCAACCATCGGATGCGCAAGCGGCGCGCGTGAAAATATTGCTTGGCCCTGGCCCAGCCAATGTCATTCTGCGACCACAGTCCCGCGACCTGACAACCGAAGAGACGCAGTACTTTGTTGAAGGCTCCGGACTGTACACGCCTGGCCCAGGTGTCATAGATGGCAAGCACCGTTTAAAGATTCGCACTTCACAAGGTCGAGTGCAGCAGCTGAGCATTGCCATTCCCTCAGAACTAACCGTTAGTTCCGTCGATGGTCCCGTGAGTTCGTGGCAGTTTGACGCCGACAAGGGCCGTTTACAACTACAGATCGATCCCGCGACGCCACCAGAATTTATCATCAATGTGGAAACACAACGCAGTCTCGATGCGCTGCCAACCGTTGTACAGCTATCGCCATTGCGAGTCGAGAAAGCCGGAGGAGAGGTTGGATTGATCGCGCTCGCCTTCGGCTCAGAAGCGCAACCCGAGAATGTACAAGCCGAATCGCTTTCGCTGGTCAATTTAGGCGACTTCGATGCCAGCATGGTGACCAACCCACAAACCACTTTACATCGCGTCTATCGTTATGGTGCTCAGGCCGGTAGCTTGTCAGTTCAAGTCTCACCCGTCGCCGCCGAAGTGCGTGTGGGTAGCAAGCAGGTAGTTTCGTTTGGCGATGAGCGGGTGGTGCTGGGCATCAACTTTGTGACGGAGATTACCCGCACTGGGCTGTTCCAGTTGAGCTTCCCGTTGCCAGCCGGTTTAGAGGTGGAATCGCTGACGGGTGAAGCGTTGCATCACTGGTCGGAATTAACAACAGAAAATGGTCAGCGTCAGATCGTATTGCACTTGAAAGGCAAGACGTTGGGCACGCAGAAGTTCTCATTGACTCTATCGGGAGCCGCACCGACGGAGGCTACCGAATGGGCCCTACCGCGGTTCCAACTGAACGCATCCGCGCGTCAGTCCGGCGAGTTAGTCGTGCAGCCGATTACGGGAATTCGACTGCGAACGGTGTCTCGTCAAAATGTCTCCGAAGCGGACCCGCGTTCGTTGGGAGCCAAAGGAGTTGGCGCACTTGCCTTCCGCTTGCTACAGAGCGATTGGAGTTTACAGCTCGGCATCGAGAAACTTTCGCCATGGGTTACCGGTCAAGTATTACACGATGTTACCCTGCGCGAGGGGCAGACTCGATCCACGTTGCTGGCCGACTTTGCAGTTCAGAACGCGGCGATTCGAACTTTGTTGGTGAAGTTGCCAACGATGGGCGCCGACGAGCTCAAGACGGTTCGCGCCAACGGTGAAACGGTCAGCGACTTTGTACGCTCTACGCAGGATGAAAGCCTTTGGGAGTTGCGATTTAAACGCCGAGTCATTGGGCCTGTGCAATTTCAAATTGAATACGAGCGTCGTGGTGAACGAACTGGCGATAGCGAGTCGCTTCGTCAAGTCGATTTCCCCGACGCGCACCAAGTGGGATACTACTTTGCAGTTCGAGCTGGTGGTCGTTTGGAGATTGAACCTGGGACACTAACCCAAGGTTGGCAACGCAGTGACTGGAGCTCGATTCCGCAGTCATTACGCGAAGCGGGCAATCGCAACGCGCCAGCCTTGTCGCTGAGAGCCATGGCACCCACAACGCCGCTGAGTTTGCGAGTGATTCGACACTCGTTGGCTGATGCCCTTAAATTGCGTGTCGCTTCAGGTACGTTGACCACGATTCTCTCCCCTACCGGAGACCAGTTGACCGCAGTCGACGTCAACATGGAAGTAATTCAGCGCAGCAGCTTGAGCGTCCAGCTGCCTGCTGGTGGCGAATTGTTTAGTATCTTCGTAAATGGCGAAAGCGTTCATTCAATTCGGCAGAAGGACAGCAACAACACTTGGCAATTTTACATCCTGCCTGGTATCGATGATCATACGGCTCAAGTTCGATTTGTCTACTCGCTAACGGGTGACAGTTTACAGAAGCTGAGTCTTGTTAGTCCACAGCTCAATGTTCCATTGGAAAACATACAGTGGAATGTAATTGCACCCAGCGGTTTTCAACTGATCGATAGCGATGGCAACCTGGAATTTGTGGGACATGACAGTCGAGCTCACTATGATCGCCAGTCGTATCTCTCGAGCCTCCAAGGGAAACGACAAGATCAAGCGCAGCAGGCAGCGAAGTTGCTGGAGCAAGCCAATCAACTGCTGCAAACTGGTGAGCAATCGAAGGCCCAGTGGGCGTTCAATAATGTGGCTAATCGCTACGCACTCGACGCCGCTTCGAACGAAGACGCGCGGGTCCAGTTGGAAAATCTACAAACTCAGCAAGCCATCGTCGGACTGAACACGCGACGTCAACGGTTGTTTTTGGACATTAATCGCGGCGGCGCTGCAATTGCCGATAACGAGCAACTGCGCCAAGCAGCAGCAATCAATCCCATTCTGCAGCAGGAGCAGCTCAACTACCGCCCACACGAGTTGAGCCAATTGTTAGCTGGCAATAGCAAGGAGGACAACGCTAATCTTCAGCAGATTGCGGGTCGTCTGGTCCAACATCAGCGCACCACCGAGCCGGCTCCGCAAGCGATCATTATCAGCCTGCCCGAGGAAGGAAATATCTACAGCTTTCGCCGTAGCGTGCAGGTCGCTGAGAATACTCCGCTTGAGCTTCAACTCGAGTTCAATTCACAATACAAACTCCGCCTTTGGCAGTGGTTAATGTTGGCTGGACTCGTGGTGTTCCTGGCCGCTGGATTAGCCAAATCAGCTCGCTCGAC
>JAYVHC010000405.1:0-2345 GCA_043771575.1 Planctomycetia bacterium | reverse complement strand
TATATGGCGCGACCAGCGGCGAAGTGTTCTTGCGCGGCCAGGCTGCAGAGCGATTCTGCGTTCGCAACTCCGGTGCCATAGCTGTTATCGAAGGCCTGGGTGATCATGGTTGCGAATACATGACCGGTGGCAAGCTCGTGGTGCTCGGTGAAACCGGGCGCAACTTTGCCGCCGGAATGTCTGGCGGTATCGCTTACATTTGGGACCGCACAGATGATTTCAACTTGCGCTGCAACCTCGGAACGGTCGGTCTTGAAAGGATCGAATCAGCCGAGGAAGAGACTGAAGTACGCGAGCTGATTCAGCGGCACTTCGCCTACACCGCTAGCGAGATGGCGGGCGAAGTCTTGGCCGACTGGCCGACCTTCTTGAGCCAATGTGTGAAGGTCATGCCGATCGATTACAAGCGCGTGCTCGAAGATCTTCGCAACAACCGCGAACCCATGGCTGTCGGAGCCGACTAACGGCCGAAAAAACCAGCAACAAACGCAAATACGATTTTTGAAGCGGAGGAAAAGTTATGGGCAAGCCTACTGGATTTAAAGAGTTCGACCGCAAGAAGGTGCCTTGGCGATTGCCAGTTGTTCGCATCAACGATTACAACGAGGTCTATACCGACGCTGATGAAGTGCAATTGCGCGAACAGGGTGCACGGTGTATGGACTGCGGCGTTCCTTTTTGCCAATCGTCGACCGGTTGCCCGATCGATAACCTGATTCCTGAGTGGAACGATTTGGTTTATCAAGGTCGTTGGAAAGAAGCCGTTGAACGGCTGCACAAGACCAATAATTTTCCCGAGTTCACTGGTCGCACCTGCCCGGCACCTTGTGAGGGCGCTTGTGTTTTAGGCATCACCGATCCGGCGGTTTCCATCAAGAATATCGAAAACGCCATCATCGATCGCGCGTTCGCGGAAGGTTGGGTTCGCGCCACTCCGCCCGCCATGCGAACTGGCAAACGAGTTGCCATCATCGGTAGTGGACCGGCTGGTTTGGCCGCCGCAGATCAACTGAACAAGGTTGGCCACAGCGTTACAGTATACGAACGCGCCGATCGCAGCGGCGGTTTGCTCATGTATGGCATTCCCAACATGAAGCTCGACAAAGGTGTTGTGCAACGTCGGTTGGATTTACTGGCGGCCGAAGGCGTTGTGTTTGTGACGGGAGCTGATGTCGGTCGTAACGTCGATCCGAAGCAGTTGATGGATGAAAACGATGCCGTGTTACTATCAACCGGCGCTACCAAGCCTCGCGACTTGCCGATTCCAGGTCGCGCTTTGAAGGGTGTTCACTTTGCGATGGAGTTTCTGGGCAAAAACACCAAGTCGTTACTCGACAGCGCGCATAGCGACAAAGCGTTTATCTCCGCAAAAGGCAAGAAAGTTGTCGTCATCGGTGGAGGCGACACCGGCACCGACTGCATCGGCACGAGCTTGCGTCACGGTTGTACGCAGTTGGTGAATTTCGAATTGCTTGATCGCCCACCCGTAGATCGCGCAGATGACAATCCATGGCCGCAATGGCCGCGCATCTTCCGTGTCGATTACGGTCACGAGGAAGCGCAGCAGAAATTCGGCGATGATCCTCGCGTTTACAACATCCTCAGCAAGGAGTTCATCGACGACGGCCAAGGTAACGTGAAGGGCATCAAGGCCGTGAAGGTGCAATGGGCCAAAGTCGACGGACGTATGCAAATGCAGGAAGTCGCCGGCTCGGAACATATCGTCGCAGCCGACCTGGTGCTGCTCGCAATGGGCTTCCTGGGGCCAGAAAATTACGTCGCTGAATTGTTGGGCGTGACAGCGGACCAACGCAGCAACTATGCTGCCGAGCATGGCAAGTTCGCGACCAACGTCCCCGCTGTTTTTGCGGCCGGTGATTGTCGTCGCGGCCAGTCACTGGTCGTTTGGGCAATCAACGAGGGGCGCGGAGCAGCGCGGTCCATTGACATATATTTGCAAGGCTCAAGCATTTTGCCAGCGCCTGGAATTACGATGGGTACCGCCGCTGCAGTGACTGTCTAGTTAGGATCATGCAGCCGTTTTTCCCCACTTTATTAAGGTAACGGTTGCAACAGAGCTCAAATTCGGGATACGCTAAGAACTGTTGCTGGGTAAGATGTCACTGTGCAAGTTGCGTTCGCAGCGAGCGCTCAATGGTCACCTTTAGTTTTTGGAGCTGCCTGTGTTATCTCCACTGCGTCAAACTCTGATTCGGGCCATTGGGTTTGCCTGCCTTCTTGTCGTTTTCGTGTTTACAGCAATTCAAGCGGACGAACTTGCAAAACCCAAAGAGGAAGCTAGCAAGCAGTCCGTCGACGCAAAAACACCCAACGTAACTCAAAAA
>JAYVHC010000404.1:0-9209 GCA_043771575.1 Planctomycetia bacterium | reverse complement strand
TCTTTATTGGCGTCTTGACTAATGAAAACACCGGTCGGGAGAGCGAGGCTCCTGCCGAGCTTTTTCGGCCGCGAGATCGGCCCCAAGTGCTTGTGGACGGAAAATGGCCACCCAATAAAGCTCCGCAGGAGCGTCGCTCTCCCGTTATGATGGATCGCACTATGAAAAGATGTTTAGAGCAGGAGCTTCGCCCTCACCAACCCAAAGTATTAATCTGGACGTTCCACTAGTTCGCGTTCAGCGGATTCACGACCAAGCCGATTAGCAACTTCGGATAGAAATAAGTGCTCTTCGCAGGCATCCGTTCGTTGTGCAGACTTACCTTACGAACGTCGCTGACCGTAGCCGGCATCACCAGCGCTGCGAGCGGATAGTGAAGATTACCTTCGAGCTTGCCTACCAAGCCCTGTACGACCTCGTCGACCAGATGCACGTAGGTAGATTTCGGTAATTCTCGTTGTCCCAGCAACTCTTCGATGATCAAGTGGTGTAGCATCGCGACACCTAAACTTCTCCAATCCTGGCTCTGACTAGGGGCAATCTCTTGCATCCGCTTTTCCGCGTTTTCGTTGGCGGTCACCAATGTCCAAGCCTGATCCTTCGCCGTGTACAGTCCGAATGCACCCTGTTCGTTGATCTCTTCGATTTGCTTCCAAACTTCGCTAGCCCGTTCCGGCCCCGTCCCCATCGGGTCACAATCAAAACAACTGCTCAGTTTGCTAATAAGATCGTTGGCCGTGATTTCGCTTGCGCCCGCAAATAAGCGATGCGTGGGCAACACGATCAAACCGGGATCGTCCATGCTCATGCACATCGACAAAACCGCATGCGACGGATGGTCACTTGGTAAAGTCCCACCCGCCGCCAACGCCAGTTCGTCACGGTAATTGCACGCGGTCTCGTATCGATGATGTCCGTCGGCCACGAACATCGGCTTGTCTTGCACCAGCGACGCAACTCGTTGAATCAGCCCCTGATTCGTCACCGGCCACATCCGATGCGTTACGCCCAGATGATCGATCGCCTCAATTCCCGCAGTGCCCGCGATGGCAGCTTCTAAAACATTCTGCGCCTCGTTGTTCGCGTCAGGATACAGCCCAAAGATCGGACTCATGTTCGCCACACAAGCCCGCGTCAGCCGCAAGCGATCGTCCTTCGCCTTGGCGTGAGTCTGCTCGTGCGGGTAGATATTGCCTTCACCGAAACGCACCAAATGAATTCTAGCCATGAAGCCGCGACGCGTATAAGTCCGTCCGTCGTGATCGAAAATCTGGTGGTAAACATAAATCGCCGGGTCGGGCTCAGTCTGCATGACCCCGTCCCGACACCACTGGCGGAAGAGCGTCGCCGCGCGTTTGTAAACCGCTTCCGGATCGTTATCGCCCGGTTCAGGCTTGGTCAATTCAAGTCGAATGAAGTTGTAGGGGCTGTTCGCGTAAAGTTGCGCCTGCAGCGCGGCGTCTACCACATCGTAGGGCGGCGCAATCACTTTGCTCAGCGAACCGATTTGTGCCAAGTTGTAGCGAATACCGCGAAAAGCTGAGATTTGTGGCATGTTTGCGTCATCGAGTGAGTTGACTTGGTAGTTTAGGTGGACATGGCAAACATCGCAAAACCGACGCTGACACCCCGCAAATACAATAACCCCGAATTCGCATTTCTTGCAGGGGGCATTCAAGTGAGGTAAGCTTCCAGTTTGCCAGCAACTTGCCAGCAACTTTGTGGATCCAGCTTGTCGCACTTCTAACTTCCCAACACCAACAAATTCCCGACCCCGCATTGCGGCAAGACAATCGCAATCTAAGGTGCTAAGATTTAGTTTTACCGTTCCAATATATCATCACTGGAAATTCGACGCTCCGAAAATCGACGCAGATACATTGGCAGATACCTTGGCAACTCAGACGCAAATGGCAGGAACCCGCAGAAAGCCAACCTCTTTGCACGTGGCTCGGATCACGCTGTTTTGCTTTTTTGCGGTAACGCATACCTTCGCACAGCAACCGGCTGCTGAACTGACCGGCGAAGCGCTCAATGCTCGCCTGCAAACGCAGCTTGAGCTGCTAGACAGCCCCGATTATCGCGACCGCGAGCTGGCTTCCTGGCGACTCCAACAACATCCCACTGCGGCAATCAATTTAATCGCGCGTTCTGCGCCGAACGCGTCGGTCAATTCGGCATCTCAACAGATCGCCCTACTGGACCTCTTCTTGTCGCATTCGGATACCGATATTAAAACCGCGGCATACGACACGCTGAAAGGCTTCTCACTGACGAAGACCACCGCGCTCGCCAGTATGGCCGCAAGCAGCGTAAAAGTGATTGAAGACGCGTTTGAAAGGCAAGCGTTTACGATTCTCACCCATGCCGGTGCTAATATTGGTTATTTAGATATCAATATCAATGGCGGTAATGTCTCGAAAAGGTTTGCGAGAGACGATCTGTTAGGCATAGAGATCAAAGCCGACGCGTACATAGGAAGCCCAGAAGCGCTTTCTTGGATTCGCTACTTGAAATCCGCCAAAATTGTCTCTTTGGAAGGCAAATACGCTTCCCCCGAAATGTTAGCGCTGGTGGCGCAAATGGCTGGCGTGAAGAAAATTCTGCTTCGTGGCACCTACGTTCGTCCAGGCGTGTATGAAACGAAACTTAAGCCGGACGATTTACTCATTCTCAAGCAGTTGCCAGAAATCGAACACTTTGAAATCAAGTATATGTCAATCGACGACAGTTTCGTGCCTGCTTTGTGTCAGCTGCCCATCACCGAATCCTTACGACTATTTGGAACGGCCATCACCGAGCGCGGAAAAGAGGAACTAGTTGACCAGCTGGATGGACTTGAGATCTATCGCGGCAATGGCGGTTTCTTGGGTATTGGGTCAAACGGATTGGGCGCAGTGCTGGTGACTACGGTTCAGGACAAGAGTGCTGCAGAAAACGCTGGAATTCAATTGGGTGACACCATTACTGAAATCCAGGGCGACCCTATCAAGAATTTCGCAGATTTACGTAGGACTATCGCCAAGTACTCTCCCAACGAAATGCTGGTAATCAAGTTGAAACGCCCAATTTCCCGTGATCCCAAAATGCCCGCACAAGGGTACTTTGAACTTCAGTTGTTCGCGGTCTTGAACGAGCAAGCAAATTAGCGGCAATTCGAACAAGCGACTGCACCAAATTTGCCGTCGAGCGTTGGACTGGTATGACCAAAACGCTCGCAATCTCCCCTGGCGGCAAACCGCAGACCCTTACGCAATTTGGGTCAGCGAGATCATGCTGCAACAAACCCAAGTCGCTACCGTAATCGATTACTATCAACGATTCCTCGCCGCCTTTCCCGACGTCGCCGCTTTGGCCGCTGCAGAAGAACAAGATGTCCTGCGACTCTGGTCAGGACTCGGCTACTATCGCCGCGCCCGGCAAATGCACGCCGCCGCCAAACAGATTGCAAAGGCGGACGGCCTGTTTCCGAACACCGCTATCGAGATCGAAGCGCTACCCGGCATCGGTCGCTACACTGCGGGCGCGATCGCTTCGTTCGCTTTCAATCAGCCTGCACCGATCGTCGAAGCCAATACCCAACGCCTGTTCAGCCGCCTGCTGCGCCTAACAGTCGATCCCCGTTCGCCCAAGGGTCAGTTACAACTGTGGGCCTTCGCCCAATCACTGGTGGACACAAAAAAATATAGCCCCGCACGCATCAATCAGGCCGTCATGGAAATTGGCAGCCAAGTCTGCACGCCCCGCAATCCAGACTGCCAAAACTGCCCACTTGCGCTATATTGCCCCGCTTTCGCTGATGGATTGCAGGCGACTATACCAATGATTGCACCCAAGAAAACTGTTTCTGAATTGACACATGTCGCCTTTGCAATTCGTCATCGCGGTCAATTGCTGATGGTTCAGAATGCAGCCGATCAATGGTGGACAGGATTGTGGGATTTCCCTCGGGTCGATGTCTCCCATAATGCCAAGTTCCGTAACAAAGCGTTCGCAACGCAATCGTTTTCGCCATTGGATTTCGAGTGGCTCGCCAGCCAATTGCATCAGCAACATGGAATCGACTGTGAAGTCGCGGGGCACCATCACACATTCAAACACACCGTAACTCGTTACCGCATCACCTTGCACACCTTCAATGCCAGCGCTGGCAAGCGCAATCCACGCAATCCTGCTCACGCTTGGCATCTCCCTGCCTCAGCTCTCGATCTACCTCTTACTGCGCCCGCCAGAAAGATACTTAAGGGCCTTGCAAGCGAAGCAGAGTAGAACGATTGTCTCAATCGTTCAGCCCCTTCATGCTCTATTTGGTTCATTCTGGATTAACGCGCGTGTACGTGACGGCCCTTTCGTTGGTAGGTCACTCCCGTCGGGCCTGGCGGGTGCAACCATCGCTGAAGCACGCACCATCAGGAAAGCATGCGCCTGGCAGGACGAAAACCGGAACGATTGGGGACAATCGTTCTACACTGACGAAAACCGGAACGATTGGGGACAATCGTTCTACACTGAATCTTGGATGTACTCAGCAAACCGATCTTCATCCACATTTCGGCCACTGATGACAAATACCACATCGCCGCTACCACTAAAGTCAATTTGACTTTCCAATCCTGCAGCAATCGTAATCCCGCCTGAGGGTTCGACTCGCAAACCGTGAGTGCGATACAACCATCCAAGCGCCTTCCGCGTGGCTGCATCCGTGACCGCGACCGATCGCCGCACCAACCGCTGCAGGATTGGCCAATTCAACTTGCCGACATCGTACGACAGCAGCCCATCGCAAATGCTGGCGGGTCGCTCGACCCGTACTCGCTGCTTGCTCGCAAGCGATTGACGAAAATCGTCCGCCCCGGAAGGTTCAACGCCAACGATCTGGGCATCGGGAAAGCCGTCAGCAATCGCCAGCGACAATCCCGCCATCAATCCGCCGCCGCTAACCGCCGAAACAAAATGCGACAACGTGCGGCCCTCGCGGCGCAACTGCTCCACGACCTCCAGACCACCCACTCCATTGCCCGCGATTACATGCAGGTCATCATAGGGCGAAGCCTGCACGCCGCCCTCTTCGATGGCGATCTGCCGCGTCAAAGATTCTCGAATGCCGGTCAAATGATCCGTCGCGATCTCATAAGTTCGAATCTCGGCCCCAAACGAACGCGTCAAAGCGAATTTCACTTTGGGCGCCGTATCAGGCATGACGATGATTACTCGCTTGCCGTAACGCTGACCCGCGAACGCGATTCCCGACGCGAAATTCCCCGACGATTGAGTCGCTACAGGCCGATCGCCAATTTCTGCCGCATGGTGGTGCATCCAGTTCAGAGCGCCCAACACTTTGAACGAGCCAACGGGCGTCCAACCGAAATCCTTAAGCCACACGCGACGCCCAGCTTCCAAACCGAGCACCCCTTCGAGCGCATACGATCGCACCAGTGGCGTAGGCGAAAGATGCGCGCGAATCACCTTCTCCGCAGCGCGTACATCGTCTATTGTAGGGACGGCAACCTCGTTCATTGGCATTTCCTTTGATTTCGTGCCTTCGATCGCGTTAGGCTCAGCTCGGGGGCAGAGTATTGTAACCCAACTCGCTAGTGCGATGATGGGCCTCAAGAGAACGTGAAAACCGCAAAAAAGGTTTGTCGAATTCAATCCTCTTTTGCGCACTTTGCGTTCTCTAGCGGCAATCCACGCAGTACCGTGTAGCTACGTTCGCCAGAACGTGGCTGTAACTCAACGCGGTTCACCACGTTCTGGCGAACGTAGCTAGTGCGCCATGAATAATCCGGGTTCGCCGCGGGTTTCGAAGCAGACCACTCAACCTGCTCGGCGACTGTCAAATTCCAGTCGATTCGCGGCCAGCCAGTGTGCATTGGACGAACCACAAACAGCAAACGACTACAACTTCGACACCCGTGGCTAACGCCAGCGGATCACAATTTCCGAGCCTTACTCCTATGCCCGCCAACCTAACTCAACAGTACTTGAAAGCCGAGGCCGCGTATCGTGAATCCCAGACGCTGCAGGAGGAACTTGATTGCCTGCAAGTCATGTTGCGGGAAATCCCGAAACACAAAGGAACCGACCGCCTACAGGCAGATTTGAAGAGCAAGATTGCGAAACTCAAATTGGATTTGCAAAAGGCCAGTTCCGCAGCGTCACCGAAATCGGCCCTAAAAATCCCGCGTCAAGGAGCCGGTCGTGTATTACTAATCGGTGCCCCGAACTCAGGTAAAAGCCAACTGCTGGCTGCCCTCACCCGCGCGCAACCCGAGATCGCTCCCTACCCATTCACCACGCGATCGCCATTGCCCGGCATGATGTTCTACGAAGATTGCCCGTTTCAATTAATCGACCTGCCGCCGGTCACCGCCGACTCTATGGATCCGGCAACCATTGGTTTGGTACGTGGAGCCGATTTGGTTTGCCTAGTCATTGATTTGGCCAGCGACACGCTGATCCAAGATACTCAAGCCGTGCTCGATCGCTTCCAGTCCAGCAAGACTCGTTTCGGACGCGAAACGCTGCTCGACGAAACAGACGTTGGAGTGTCGTACACCGGCACTGTCGTCGCACTCAACAAATGCGACGATAGGTCTGCGACCGAGCGCTTAGCGATGCTCGACGAGTTTCTGAGTTTGTCATTCGATCGCCTTCACGTCAGCGCCTCGACCGGGATAGGCTTGCCCGAGTTACGCAAGTCGGTGTTCGAGCGACTGTAGATCGTCCGTGTGTACACCAAACATCCGAAGCAAAAAGATCCCGACATGTGTAAACCATTTACCATTCGCCAAGGTCAAACACTCCTCGACGTTGCCGAATGTGTTCACTGCGACATGGCCGCTTCGCTTAGATCGGCTCGAGTTTGGTGCAAAACCGACCCTGGCGGCACAACAGTCAACCCCGACTATCAGCCCCAAGACGGCGACATCGTGGAACTCCACGCCGGCCCATAACATGGGAACTGGGTCGCGGTGGCTGTGGCAGAGTCCTCACTGCCATGGCAAACTACTGATTCACCGTGACCAGCAGAAAGCCAGAGTCCGACGCGGTCGAGCTGGCTACCACGACCCGCTTGCTTTTCATCCCGAAGGGATACCCAGACAATAGCCGGTGGTTGAGCGGAGCGACACCACCGGAAAAAGATGCGTGCAGCGCGTTCCGATCCTGACAAGGATCGAAGAATCTTTGACCCTTTCAGGGTCACTCGCTTGTCTTTTCGTCGCCCGGGGGTGCGCCGCTTCGCGGCGACCCCCGGCTAATGTCTGTGATCCCTATCGGGATGGGTACGGAAGAATCTACTAGTGCCGCAATTACAAGTTAACCTTGGTTGGGAATTGATCCAGTTACAAGCACGAAGCGCAAGCGAGTGAACCAAACTGACTCGAGCACGATGGGCTCACCTGATCGGATTGTTCTATCTCTGGGTGAATGAGCGAACCATACGATCTACTCCAAATGAGCTACGTCATAGTCAGTTTAGCAAACTATTCATTCGGAGACGTAACGGGCGCAGCGTTTAAAAGTTTTAACAATGTGCGTTTAAAAGCTTTAACAATGTGGGATTTCCAAAAAACCAAGCCAAAAACTCCGTCTGGGCGCAAACTCAATCCCAACAGAACACCCGCGAAGAGGCTGAGCGTATAGACTGCCAGGGATGTTCCAATAAGCAGCAGAACAGCTATGGGAATGTAATAACGGTGATAGTAGAACACCATTTCGAGTAGTTCTGTCGCATAAACGCAGAAAACTGCAGCCATCGCAACCAAAATGACGAGCGAACGAATACTAAATTGCATTAATTTGCTGCGTAGTGAGCTATAATTTAAATTGAACTCCTATTTCTCATTGCAGGCCGTCAGTGCTAGCACGGCGAAAGCGGTGCCTGCATGCGAAAGGAAATGCTTGTTGTCTTTGTTGAGCGAACGCGTAAACCACCGTCCGCTCTCGCGCTGATTTGCCTTAAGCCATTTTAGCCCGCGTTGAATGCGTGGATCGTCCGTCGCTAGCCCGCTCTTGCGTAGCACTAAAACGGTAAAGCCAGTCGCGTAACCATCGCTGGTTGTGAAGTCTTGTGGCTTGTCATCCGAACGTTTCCAATCGCCCAACGTCGAAGACGCCCAGCCCCCGTCGGGCTTTTGAAGAGCCAGTAACTGTTCGCTACAGTGTTTCCGTTGTTCAGCGGTTAGCAATTCCAATCCGTAACTCTCGGCCCATATCAACATCGCCTCATGATGCAAAGTTGGCGGTGCGTTTTTGCTGAGGTAACTTTGTAATAGTTTGAGGCCAGCTTGAGCCTCGGCAGTCTCCCGATAACTTTGCGGCGCAGCCCCAAGCGCCAAAGCTGCGATTGCGATCCCATAATCGTCATCAGATTCCATGGGGGGCCAGCCACATTTCAGCCAATCAAAACCGCCGTCAGCCCGCTGCACTTTCCACATGCGCGTTAGAGCCTTTTGCGTTGTGGGCTGCAGTTTGCCGGTTGTCGCCGCGTCGTTCATCACCAACGTCGCAGCGCTCATCACAACTTCTGCATCCCAGCGCGGACCGTCGGTCTCCCAACGCTTCTCAACCATCTCTTCTAGCGCCGCTCGCAACTCGCGATGCGCGGTGTTTTCCGCGTTGACTTCCGGTCGCGCCATCAGATAAGCGAAATTGGTATGGCACGCAAAACATTGTCGGTTCTTGGTCCAGTGCAAAGCGGCAGTGTCGAGAAACCGAGTTGCTGATTTCATCGAGAACGAACTTGCAAGCGGTTCGTCAGCGGAATTCGCACCCGGATCCGGTACGTTTTCCAAAGTCAAATCAACATCGGGAAAATCCGCAGCCCGCAGCGCGCTTGCAAACGCGAAGAAAAACAGAACGGCAACAGTGCGCAACATGATGGTACCGCTTATCATGGAAAGGTTAATTTCGTCAGATCACTTACTGGATACTATAGCATGATTGCGGGGGACGGCAGCGGTTTTGATCGGCGCACTGTGCAAGCACGACCAAATTAGCGGCTCGGTATTAGTGTAGAACGATTGTCCCAATCGTTCATGGTCGTTTTAGTGTAGAACGATTGTCCCAATCGTTCATGGTCGTTTTAGTGAGAAGGATTGTCCCAATATTGTCCCAATTGTTCATGATCGCATCCGGCAGATGCGACCCACCAAAGAGGGCTCGCGGGAACGGCCTCACGCTTAATCCGGCTGATCGGGTTTTTT
>JAYVHC010000403.1:0-3551 GCA_043771575.1 Planctomycetia bacterium | reverse complement strand
CGGTAGGCGAGTGGGCGATCGCTGTCCGCGTTGAAGTAGCCATTCGAATCAGCATAGCCAACGGCATCGAGCCAATGTTTTCCCCAACGCACACCGAATTGCGGCGAAGCCAAATAGTGGTCCACCATTTGCGAATATGCGGTACTACTGGCATTGGATAAGAAATCTTCGATTTCAGTTGGCGACGGCGGCAAGCCGGTGACATCAAGACTGACGCGTCGGATTAGCGTTCGCTTAGTTGCTTCTGGGTTTGCCGAGATGTGGTACGAGTCCAGGCCAGCTTGAACGAAAAAATCGATTGCGTTCAGCAGTCCATCGGCGTGCAGGACAGACGGGACTGAGGCGTACCCCAAGTGGCGGAAAGACCAATGCTTATCCGGCTCAATGCTCTTCAAAGGGAGTGACAAACCTGGTGCACCCGATAGTATCCACCTTTGAATCAATGTCTTTTGAATCGCAGAAAGCGGCGTATCGGGTGGCATCGCATCGGTTTGTACTTGCTGCCACAGTCGGCTTGCTTCGAGATCATGCGGCACGACGACCGCCCCATGAGCGTTGCCTCGCGCCATGTCAACTAAGGTGCTTAGGTTTAGCCCTTCTTCCTGTTTTGCCGGTCCATGGCATTTGACACAATGCGCCTTTAGCAGAGGCGCAATTTGGCTACCGTAATCGGGTACTTCGTCCGACGCTGCGCATATCGCGCACATCGCTGAAAATGCACACCAAACCAATAGCTTTAATGGGCGTTTCATCGCGCAAGGGCATTCAGGTGAAAAAAGCTCAGAACGCAAATCCCGACGCTTGGGGAAAATCTTATTGTAACTAGTATTTCATCTTCATCTAACATGGCGATTCTCGTACAAGGGCGGGTGCCACCCGTGCCACCCAAGCAAACGTGCCACTCACGGGTCAATCTCGGGGCCGTCGCCCATCACAAACGTTTCTAGCCCAACAATTTTTGACATGTTAATGCTTCCGTAACTCAACCCCATTGCGAATTCACAGCTTGCCAGCGTGCCGCGGCCAGACGACTCACGGCCAACGCATAACCGCCGGACGAACCACAAACTGCAAACGACATTAACTTCGGGACCCGAGTCTAGAGCATCCGCGCATCGACCCCCAATTCAACTGCCAACGATTTGAGTACAATCTTAGCCCGATGTAGTTACTGTAATCCTACTGCCATTTCCAATCGATCCGTGCGAAGTCAAGCATTTATGAAGATTGAATCTGTCGACTTTTTTTACCTCTCGATGCCCGAAGTACTCGACATCGGCGATGGAAGCCAAGACGCTTTGCTGGTTCGAATTGCGGCCGGTGAACATGTCGGTTGGGGAGAATGTGAAGCAGCTCCGTTAGTTTCGATCGCCAGCCTCGTCTGCCCTATGTCACATAGCGCATGCAAACCTGTCGGTATTTCTGTTCTTGGACAGTCCATCGACAGTGTGTCGGATATTCGAAGAATCGGTAACCTGGTACGAGCCAACAGCTTGGATTTGCTGCAAGCCGACCACACGCTCTCGGGAATCGATATCGCCTTGTGGGATTTACTGGGCCGAAGACTCGGTGAGCCGGTTTGGAAGTTGCTCGGTTACGAAAAGTGTTTTGGCAAAACACCTTATGCATCGGTCTTGTTTGGAAGCACGGCTGCTGAAACCCTTTGCAAAGCCAAAACAATTGTTGGACAGGGATTCCACGCTGCCAAATTTGGTTGGGGGCCGTTCGGATTAAACAGTGTGGATGACGACCGAGCACAATTGCAGGCTGCCCGCGAAGGACTCGGGAACGATGGGATCCTACTCATTGATGCGGGAACAGTATGGAATACCGATGTCGACGCAGCACGAGCTCGATTACGGATTCTTAAAGAAGTGCGCGCAACTTGGCTGGAAGAGCCCTTTGTCTCCGGCGCTTTGTCGGAGTACCATAGGCTCTCGCTGGACAGTGCACCGGTGGGTTTAGCCGGAGGCGAAGGATGCCACAACTTCCATATGGCCAAGCATATGATCGATCTGGCGGGACTCCAATATGTTCAAATTGATGCAGGTCGCATCGGCGGAATTACGATCGCAAAAGAGGTAGCAGACTACGCGGCTGCCAAAGGCGTGACCTTTGTCAACCACACCTTCACATCCAATCTCGCGCTGTCGGCCTCGTTGCAGCCCTATGCCGGGCTAGAGTCACACACCATCTGTGAATTTCCGACGGAACTAAAAGCGTTAGCCAGCGCCATGACCAAGAATCATCTTGTTCCTGATCTAAATGGCAAATTGAATGTCCCCGATGCAGCTGGACTTGGCATCGAACCGGACCTTGAAGGCATAGCACCCTATTTAGTCGACACTGAAATTCGTGTCCGCGGCAAACTCATCTATGCGACGCCACCCCTTCGCTAACGCTTCGCAGCATAGGCTTTCAGCAGCAGAACAAGAGAGAGCGCCGGCTCCGTTTTGGGAAATCTACCAAGACGAAAAATCGATTCGCGCACGCTTAAATGCGATCCCAGCACTTCAAGTTGCATAATTAAGAGGTTAATCCAGATTTAGCATACGCGCACCTGATATCGATGTGGTTTTAGTGGGTCGATACCGATGGTTTTAGTGGGTCGCTCCTGCCGGGTGCGACTTCTTGCGCACCGCATTGTCAGACTTGCCGATAGGGCGTCACCTGAAGGCGTTTGATAAGAAAGGCCCAAGCCACCTGGATAGTGCCTACATCAGCAGTGGACGCACCCGTTAGGTTCGCCCCACCACCTCAAAGGTATTCTTGCATGCGCACGTTATTCCGGGATGAACCGGTACAGAGGCAGGTCGGAATGTGCAGCTAGGAAGGCAATACCTGTTCGACGATTTTCAAAAGAAGGTCGCCGGGGCCATGTGCTGGAAATACTGAAACAAGCTAGACCAAAATTTCTAGTCAGAAACAGAACCATCCGCCGTACAAGACGGTGGTGTTCGACAGGGGAAGCGTGTGCGAGGGGAAGCGGGGAGGTGAGGAGGTGAGGCAGAGCCTCGAAGACAGTGCGTTCCCAGGCAGAGCCTGGGAACGAGAAAAACGCGAAAAAAAGCTGCCAGTATCGCGAGACTTGGGCTCGGACACTGGCAGCTTTGTGGGACCCTGATTTGCTTATAAAGCAGGCTTTCGACTAGCGACCGGAGGGTGAGGCGGGCGCTTGCGTCGTCACTTTTGGCCGTACAAAACGGCTTTAACTAACAGTTGAAACTAACCATCGGACTATGCGTCTCATGCTCAGATTCGACGAACAAGTTGAAATAACCGAAGCATGGACGTTGATACCATAAAGCAAAAACGTTTAGCTCCTCCTCTGTTGAGTGCCCCAGAACTATCAATTGCGACGCCAACTTTCGTGCGGTTGGATTTTTGCAAATCCATCTTGAATTTTACTTTGTTCGCTCGGAAACGAAAACTTGCAAGCTTCTGTACACCAACGGTACCTGTCGATTTGAGGCTGTGATCGGGCCATCCAAATTTGGAAAAATGTCATTTGGCGACTCGGCTGCCGTGTCAATCAACTGACACCAACGCAT
>JAYVHC010000402.1:0-3081 GCA_043771575.1 Planctomycetia bacterium | reverse complement strand
TAGGATCGCGCGGCCTGCGACTTGACCTTGAACTCCTCGGCCAGGCAGGGATGCGAAATTGCGGACTGTCGATAGCTTGAGGCCACGAGTTTGAGCCTCGTTCACTATAGCCTGAGCGATCGGGTGTTCGCTGGGGGACTCAACGGAGGCGGCGATTTGCAGGAGCGCATCGGGCGTGTAATCCTGGGTGGGTGTGATTTCGGTGATTTGCGGTTTTCCAGACGTAAGTGTGCCTGTTTTATCAAACACGACTCGCGTCGCGCGGCCGAGACGTTCAAGCGCTGCGGCGCTGCGGATTAAGATGCCGCGTCGGCTGGCGGCTCCGGTACCCACCATCACAGCCATCGGCGTTGCGAGCCCGAGCGCACAAGGGCAAGAAATAATCAGTACAGTCACCGCCGAGATAATGCCCTTTGGAAAATCGCCAGCGACCCACCAGCCGACGACTGTAAGCAACGCAATCGTGATTACAGTAGGTACGAAAATCGAAGAGACTTGGTCGGCCAAGCGTTGGATCGGTGCCCGGCTGGTTTGTGCACGCTGAACAAGGTTGGCGATGCGCGAAACCGTTGTATTGCGCCCGTCGACGGTTGTTTCGACAACTAGCCGTCCGGTTGTATTCATCGAGCCAGCCACCACGCTGTCACCAAGCTGCTTTTCAACAGCCATCGATTCGCCAGTGACGATAGATTGATCGACGGCGGAATGGCCTTCGACTACTTTGCCATCAACGGCGATTCGCCCACCGGGCCGGACAATCAATTTTGCACCGGCTTGAACTTCTACGCTGGGAATGATCTTCGAAGTACCATCGGATAGAATGACTTCTGCCGTTTCAGGTTGCAGACGAAGCAGTTCGCGGACCGCAGAACCGGCTGAGGAGCTCGCGCGCGCTTCGAACCAATGACCAAGACTCACGATGCCGAGTAGTCCACAGGCTTCCGCAAAATAGGTGGGATTTTCGAGCCCGAGTAGAAGCACAATCGTCGAGTAAACGAAGGCTGTTGTCGCTCCCAATGAGATCAAACTGTCCATGTTCGTCGTACCGCGCAGGGCAGCTCGCCAAGCTGATCTGTAGAACGCGGAACCCGCGAAGACAATGATCACGAGCGCGCCGAGGAACATCATCCAAGCCATCCAGGGCCCGTGCCAATGCATTGCGGCCGCTGTCCAATGTGAAGCTTCGAGTGGCAGCCACAAGCCCATACCTACGATCGCACGGTAACGCCAAGTTCGCTCGTTGGCCTGTTGTTGCCGTTCGATATCGCTTTGGTCAAAGAGATCTTCAGTCGGTTGAATCAACGCGGCAGTGAAGCCTCGGTTTTGAATGGCTTTAACTAGATCGACGGCCTTTAAATTCCGACCCTCGACTTCAGCGGTTCCAGCAGCAAAGCTGACGCTGGCACCCGTCACATCCGAACGACTTTCCAATGCCGCTTGTATGCCGGCCGCACAGCCAGTGCAGGTCATGCCAGTTACGCGTAACCGAATCTCGCCCGGTTTGGTATCGTCCAGTTCGGTCGCGGCGGCTGGCGTTACGTGGTTGATTTTGGAAGGCAGGATTGGCAATTGCATGGATTGAGCCCGTGATTGACCCTCAAGTACCAAGTGGCTCGAATCGATCCAAAGGAACTTCACGCCCTCATTCTAGCAGCGACAAGACTTTGTCTAGCGGGGCTGGTGACTGCGGCTGAGCCCCGCCCGCCACCGCTGTAAACATTTTTGTTCGCACTTAGACCAACGAAAACACATGTCGGGAGAGCGAGGCTCCTGCCGAGCTTTTAGTGGGCAGCCACTAGCTATAGTTAGACCATCCCGGCTTGTGAACGACCAGCGGCGGCCCGATAAAGCTCCGCAGGAGCGTCGCTCTCCCGAATATTGCTATCTCCCGAATATTGCTATTCACATGGCAAAGATGTTTAAGCGGTGGCCTCGCGCTGCCGAGCTTTTAGTTAAGTAGCAATAACCAAAACGTAGTACAGGTACGGCAAGAGAGTCACGAAGATCAGTACCCAAGCGGTGACCCAAACCCAGCGTTTGACGCGTGACTGAGGCTTCTGAGCCGCCTGGTTCGGAAACTCTTCCGCTAGGTACTCCTCATAGTCAAAGTCGTCCGCATGTTCATCGTACCCTCCACCGACAGAAGCCATGTGCGAGTCAGCGTCATGATCCTCGATTTTGCGAGCCGCCTTTCTTGGAATTACTGGGTTTCCTGAAATTACTGGGTTTCCTACTGGGCCAATCTGGCCATCGGACGCGAACGGATGGCTGACTGAAGTGCGAGGCAAATTGCTCTGATGGCAATAGTGACACTTGAGCGCGTTGCTACGAATTCGCTTTCCGCAAGAGGAACAATCGATGAAAGTCAAGCTTTGGACCATGTTCCATGCTCTGTAATTGTGCTGAGCGACGGCAATCTCTACCGAAAAAATCGCGGTACTACTGCAACTTTACTGCGCTACAGCGTTGAATCCAATCCCCAAATGTTCAGTTACCGTAAATCAACCACTGGCTAGCAAACGCGCTGAAAGATATACTTCGCGGTTTGAATTTCTGGCGCGAAAATCGCTTTCGGGCCGCGGACGGCTGCTGTGCAGTCGATAGGGGAAGTCGATTTATGGCTGGTAATGCTCCGGTGGATAGCGGCGGGGTGGGAGAGTTAGCGGACGAAAAAATTCTGGTGCTGGACTTCGGTTCCCAGTACGCCCAGCTGATCGCGCGGCGAGTCCGCGAACAGAATGTCTACTGCGAAATCGTGCGACATAACTTGACGGCCGAAGTGATCCGCGCGAAGAAGCCCTGCGGCATTATACTTTCCGGCGGACCTTCGAGCGTCTACGAAGAGGGTGCGCCACGCTGCGATCCAGGCATTTTTCAGTTGGGAATTCCAGTACTGGGCATTTGTTATGGAATGCAGCTCGCTTGCGACACTCTGGGCGGTCGAGTGGGTCATTGCAACACCCGCGAGTTTGGTCGGGCTTCGCTGAAGATCGGCAAGGCGGAGCACTTGCTTGCAGGCTTGCCTGAAAAGATCGATGTGTGGATGAGCCACGGGGATCAAGTCAACGAAGTTTCCGGAGA
>JAYVHC010000401.1:0-8053 GCA_043771575.1 Planctomycetia bacterium | reverse complement strand
GATCCTCGCAGCCTGCGGTGGGTCGCGGGGGCTGAATCTCAATGAGCCTCAAACAGGCGCGATCGCTCTGTGGAACCTGAACGATAGACGGCCTCTCGGGCCGCCACTGCAGCACCTCGCACCTGTTCGGCGCGTCTACTTCAGCGCGGATGGGCAACGCTTGCTCACCGCATCTGAGGATCAAACGGCGAGACTTTGGAAAGTGAATTCAACTTCGCTTCCCATATCCGACTTGAAACAGATTGCACAACTCTACGCTCAATGCCTTCCCAACTCCGACGGTGACCTGGAGATCATGGATCCCCAACTGCAGCTGAGCGAGTTTGAGGGATTATTGACCAAGCATCCAAGTTACTTTGTTCTCGATGAGGCAGACCGCAAAGTTTGGGATTACGAAGTCAAGCAAAAGCTCAGCAACGACCAGTCTTTCCAATGAGTCACTTGCATTTCACGTGGCAAAATGTTTACAGCGGTGGCTTCGCCCTGGGCTGATAAAAAGTGTAGAACGGTTGTCCTCAACCGTTTTGCCGAAGGGCAACGGACCGAAGTCAACCCGCATTTTTCCAACGGATGAAACCGTTCAGGTGTAGGACTATGTGGAATGGTTAAGCCCCTCGTTTTTGCGTGGGTCGCTCTTGCCGAGTGCGACCATTCGCTGCCAAAGTTAAACTGGTCGCACCCGGCAGCCCGGCAGGAGCGCCCCACCAAATACAAGCAATTTGCCCCTGCGCACGCTGTTCCAGTATGATCCCATTTTTTTGGTAATAAAGTATCTAGAGCGTGGTGCCGGTGATGAACGAAGCTGCGTTCGCGAAGGCGATTAAATTGGCAGTTGTCACCTTCGCAATCTCGGTAAGCGCTTCGTGAGTCAAGAAGGCTTGGTGAGAAGTGACCAGGACGTTCGGAAAGCTAAGCAGACGCGAAAGTTCGTCGTCTTGCAGCACTTGACCCGATAGATCCTCAAAGAACACCCCCTCTTCCTCCTCGTAAACGTCGAGCCCAACTCCGCCAACTTGACCAGACTTCAGTCCGTCAATGAGTGCTGTCGTGTCGATCAACTTTCCTCGACTGGTATTGAGGACAACTACGCCGCGCTTCATGGCAGAAATTGTTTGCGCATTGAGTAAGTGCAACGTTTCAGTAAGCAGCGGTAGGTGGAGCGACACGATATCGCTGTCAGCAAGCACCGCGCTGAGTTGGCAGTAACGAACCTGATGTGCTTGCGCCCATGCGTGCGAGGGTTGTGGATCGTAAGCGATGACGTTCGCTTCGAACCCGCGAAAAATCTGTGCGGTAATTCGACCAATCCTGCCGGTTCCAACGATGCCGACGGTTTTCCCAAAAATATCAAAACCAACCAATCCGCTTAGCGAAAAGTTCGACTCACGTACGCGATTGTAGGCACGGTGTATTTTGCGAATGAGTGTAAGCAGTAATCCAACAGTATGTTCGGCGACTGCGTGGGGCGAATAGGCTGGCACGCGGACTATTTTAAAGCCGAGCGAATGGGCGGCAGGCAGGTCAATGTTGTTAAAGCCAGCGCAACGCAGCGCGAGCATTTTTATGTCCAGTTCCGTTAGTGCGGCCAAGCAATCGCGATCTACTTGATCGTTGACGAAGACACAAACGGCTTGCGCACCCTTGGCTGCCATGGCTGTTGTCGCGCTGAGCCGAAACTCGTAGAATCGCCAAATGACATGATCGCGCCCGGGAGCCTTTATAAGGTATTCTCGGTCATAAGGCTTGGCGTCAAAAACGGCCACTTCAATCATAATTAGGCCCGCAAACCGGTTATGTAGAGATGCACTTGCATACGACCCAAGGGGACTAAAGGGATTCAGATGCGATGGGGCTTAGCGAAGCTGGAACGTGGCGACCATCGGGATCGTAGATGCCACCCGAAACAGGCAATGCCCACTGAACAGCGTTAGCGATGATGCTTTGAACGTTGATGTTGTGATAGATCGGAAACGTTTCGTGCCCTGGACTGAAATAGAAGATACGTCCTTGACCGCGACGGAAAGTGCAACCGCTACGAAACACCTCGCCCCCTTCAAACCAACTGATCAACAGCAGTTCGTCGGGCTCGGGAATATCAAAATGTTCGCCGTACATCTCCCCCTTTGGCAAATCAAAATAGGGTTTATCAATTCCTGCCAGTATGGGATGGCCCGGCGAAACGATCCACAATCGCTCCAATTCGCCTACATCGCGCCAACGCAGCATGCAACTCGTGCCCATCAGCCGCTGAAAGATCTTGGAAGCGTGCCCGCTATGTAACACAATTAAACCCATACCAGTCAGCACACGTTTATGGACTTTGGACACAATGAGATCGTCCACTTGATCATGTGCCGCGTGTCCCCACCAGAGCAAAACGTCCGTGTTTTCGAGTACTTCATCGCTCAGACCATGCTCGGGTTGATCCAGCGTTGCGCAACCGACCTCAAAGCCGTCGCCAAGTTTGTCGACAAGTGCCAGGCGGATCGTTTCGTGAATACCTGCTGGATACAGTTCCCTCACTTCGGGCTTGGTGCGTTCGTGAATGAACTCATTCCAAACTGTAATCCGCTTGCGAACTACTCCCGCCATAAACAGGCTCCATGTTGTTGTACGTGAACTTACTACTTCGCGCCTTCGGATGAGCGCGGAAGCGGTAGAGGAGACTTCGGCTTGAGCAGATGGATCTTGACAAAGGTTGGATCACCCGTGACCTCGAACACTCCATTTGCGAACGATCTGGATTCGTCCCGTGGTTTGACTTTCGCAAACCCGAACGGCTCTGCAGGTGAACCATCCTCTGCAAGGTCGATTTGACCGTTGCTGTTGGTATCGACGAAAGCCAGCCCTGCGAACGTTCCGCGCGGCAAGCCCGTAATCAAGAATTCGCTCAGTCCATCCTGCAGGTTTGTCGTATGCGATTCGAGCGGCGATAGCGCTTCGCTTCCTATGTCGGGCGGTGAGAAGATTTGCATAAGTACTTCAGCGTTCGGCGAATCTTCGGACGTGATACTGACAACCACAATATTAGGCAAAGGGTTTGCACGACTACCAACCAGCATCGGCGAAGCTCGCAGCGATGGACCGATTTCTGGGATTATGTCGAATCGCCATAAAACAGACATGACGGCCACCACCGTGATTCCGCAAACAAACAGTACCGTTCCGTTATTGTTTCGCCAGATGTTTATGAGTTGCTTGAGCATCGAGTCACTATCGCACGTGAGTGGGAAATTGAGAACGCAGCGGCGTCTGTTACCTATTCTACACAACTTTGAGTTTCGGGCACGATGGCACGCACAGAGCTGCTCGCGAGTATTTCGCGACCTGAATTCCTACTAAAGCGAACATTCCAGCTCTAGAACAGGCGATCGTCATCATGCCAGCGAAAAATCTTGTCGAGCAGTGCGCGCTCAAGAGTGGGGTTAGTCAGCAGGGGTTCTTCGGGAAGTTCCAGTCGATCGAAATCCCATTTTTGCAAGTCTTCGATCTCTGCCAGCAACAGGCGTTCGAACTGTGATTCGGCATTGCTTGAAACCGATTCAGCGAAAACTGTATTGTCGAGCTTGGCGGCATTAGCTGTATTGTAACTCAGTTGACTGTAGGCTGATGACCAGGAATGTGCGGAGGCCTCGATTGCAGGGCTGGCCAGTGCAGGGCTGGCCAGTGCAGGGCTGGTGGAATCCGCGTCGAGCGGGTTGTGCGGAGCGACATTCACGGGAAGCGAATCGGCGCTGCTCAAGCCGTTTATTACCAGGCTGTGGGCTTGCCCGGCTAGGAAAGCGTCAACTCTTTCAAAGCCACGCGCTTCGCGGCTCCACGTCTCCTCGCTGAAGCTAACGAAGTCGCTACCGCGTTGCCATTGGGTCTGTTGACCAGAACCGTAGAGCGCCGCGACGTCGTCGCCGGCCGCGGTTGCGAACACGTTGACCTGTTCGAAGAATTTGGTGTAGCTCGAGAAACCGGGGCCAACAATCGATGCCGCATCGCCACTGGTCGAAAAGCGATCGTTTCCGGTCGAGTCATACAGCTCGGCGACATCGCGACCGCCGGCTGTTGCGTAGGCATATAGCCGCTCAATACCGGAAATGTAGTTGAAGTAGCCCGAGCCCACGATACTTGAAAACTGCGGCCGCACTGTTAAGCGATCATCGCCTGCGGAGTCGTAGATGTAACCGACATCCTGTCCGCCGGCTGTTGCGTGAATGTAGATGCGGTCCACGTCGGTGACGTTAAATTTGTAGCCCGCGCCAACCATATCTGCTTGGAATGGTCGCAAGCTAAGCGTGTCATCGCCGTCTGTGTCGAACAAGATTGAGCTATCGGATCCACCATTTCCATTGAATGTCACCTCTTCAGAACCCGTGACGAGAATGTGCAGTTGATGGTTCTCGAAATTTGCAACGCCTGCCCTCATCGTCATGCTATCGGATTGCGTCGAACCGGTGACAAGCAATCTGTCGCTGCCTGCCCCCGCGTCAACCTCAAGGCTGCTAATTTGGCCCACTGCGAATCGATAGTCGATCGCGCCGATCGAAACGGAGAGGCCATCCTGCGCATTGATCGCGATCAAGTCGCTATGCGAGCTGCCTTCCAAGTGCAGTTGTTGGCCGGATCGTGACAATACATTGGCGATAGACAATTCACCTTGATCGCCGATTGCGCCAGGCAGTCGAACATCGAACCACTGTCCCGCTTTGGTTTGCACATCCAATCGCAAGTCGCCGTTTTCCCAGGTCGCATCATTCAGGTTAACGCCGCCGACGGAATTCAAGCTAAGTTGACCGGACTGCGAATCCGTGTTCTGCCACAGCACGGTAAGTGTCCCGTCCTCCGTAGCTTGCACGCGGTACGCACTGCCAGCGTTTACGCTGTTTTGCCAGTATTCAACCGGCCCAAGGGAAGTCAGAATTGAAGTGCCACCTTCAGATCCATCGCCAGACGCATCCGCTTGAAAGGACCAGTCCAGGTGGAACGAGCCGATTTCATCGCCCGCGGATAAACGAAGTTCATAGGTCTGACCGGCAACCAGTGAAACCGCCTTGGCAGCCAAGTCACCTGACCCAACAGCGTGCCCATTGCTCGATAGCGACCAATTCAGCGATTCGAGCCAATCGCTATTTGCGTCCAACTTCAGTCGACCATTGGCGTCCGAGGTGAATCGATAGACGTCGTCGTCCTGCAACGAATTGATCCAACCATCAAGCTTGCCGGCGCTCAAATTTAAGCTCATCGAGGCGGCTGAATTGTCGCCGACGGTGTCATCTGGAATTATCGCATCAATGGCTTGCTGCAAATCGAGTCGATCGTAGGACGCGCGAGTGATTGAATCGAAGACTGAATCGGCTGTGTTGTGCAAATGCTGTCCGATCGAGTCGGCTGTGATGTTGCTCCAACCAGCCATTTCCATGGCTTGACGGACCAGCACCGATGCGCCCGCAACATAAGGTGCTGCCATACTAGTGCCGGTGGCCGTGGCAAAATCGTTTACTTTGCCATCTCGTCCAAGGAAATGATCTGGGACGGTGCTGAGAATTCCGCGACCAGGTGCGGCCAAAACACGATCATCGCGCTGACTAAAGTCGCTTAGCTGGCCGTCGTCATCCACACTCGTAACTGGCAAAACATACGAACTTGCTGCAGGATAGCTGAGACCGGGCGCGTTGGTAGACTTAAACGAGTTGCCGGCCGACGCGGTGACTACAATCCCGTCGTCGTGCAATACTTTAAGCTCTTCTTCTAGCGTCGCCCAATCAGGCACTATGCTCGAATTCCAAGTCGAACCGAGGGACAGGTTCACGGTAGTGATCGGATTTTCAAATGTATTGCGATGGGTGTGCACCCACTGAAGAGCCTTCTCAACCCAACTCATGTTGCCTTGACCCGCATCATTGAAGACACGCAATGCGACGAAATCCACGTCAGGTGCGACACCAGTTCGTACCGCGTCATCGCTGCCGATGATGCCAGCCACGTGCGTACCGTGATAACCACTTGGTCCGTCGTCGTAAGGGTTCGCATCGTTCTCTTCAGTAAAATCCCATCCTCCGACAACTCGATAGCCGGCGCCAAAGCCTTTGCCAAGTGCAACGTGATCCCATGCGATACCGCTGTCAATGACGGCAACTGTCTGCCCCTTGCCGGTCAACCCAAACTGTTGCTCCATTTGCGTCCAACCGGATAGGTTATGGGCTGCGGAGGCTTGAGTTTCGACTGGCGTAGATGCGAGCGATTTCTCGATCGACAGAATCGGATCCTGATTGCCATGCATCTGAAGGGCATGATCGCCGAGCACATCGAAGAGCATTTGTGCAGAAAGTACCAAGCGCCGCTCGCAAAGTTGAACTTGAACTTCACGGGAATTCGAATGGGACTGTCGTTTTGGAGGCAAACTGAACACGGCTTCGCTCGTTCCATTATGGTGCTGCTGCGCCCAATTCTCTCGAATTCAGCGTCGTGTATGCGAGCCGCTCGACCTGTGCTTATTGCGCCTCGATCGACGGCTTTCGAAACATAGTTCACGGTATGCGCCCTGACGACGTCCGGCTTTGCTAGCTAATTCCATTGCGTATTCATCGTTGCCATGGGTAGGTTTGTAACGACTGCGCAACCTGCGACGGCTGGCGAAGCTTGCACGAAGGATCATTAACACGTTGATTTTGTTTTCGCTTACGTCGATTCATACACTGACTGGAAGTCTTCAAACCACAAGTTTGCCGACGAAAGTCAACGTCCAGTAACCAAGGAAGGCAGACGTGCGAAGGATTCGCCGACTGGAATTCTCACTACCGGATAAAAAATTGAACATAGGATGTGTTCAAGCTAAAGAACCGACCTACAGGCAAGGATGCTGGCTGGGTCGGTTGCCTTTTAGAGAGAAAAGAGACGTTCTCTCGGGCACGCGGCAGGGAAGCCAAAAAGGGTAAAGATCATGCGCCGGTTGACTTGGATTCAACGGGTCTACTGGACTCGCTTCAGCAAGCCAATTTCTGATCGCGAGTTGGTTCGTCAGTTGGTTGCCAATCCGATTGCTTCGCTTCTCGAAATCGGAATTGGTCGCGGCCAGCGCATGCAGCGGATTGCTCAGCTAGTAACTCTTACCGCTGACACCGAACGTTTGCGATACATTGGCGTCGATGAATTCGAAGCAGCCCAGAACGGCCATCAGCACTTGAGTCTCAAGACTGCTCACCAGCTGGCTTCGCAAGTCGGCTTCAAAGTATCATTAATCCCAGGTGACCTTAAGTCTGCGATGCCGCGTGTGGCCCACAAGTTCGGCCCGAGCGACTTGATCGTCATCGACGGTGGACTCGACCCAGCTCAACCAAACTCAAGTCCCATCACGCCATGGCTGAATCGCATCGCGCACGACCACTCGATCGTATTAGCGTGTGCCCAACCAGGCGAAACACTGACACTCGTCACCCGTGACGCCGCATCACGCACCCTGCGCGTTGCTGCCTAATTCTGCGCCGACCACACATCGTCGGTCAGGTTTGTTAGAATGGTGGCTCCAATTTCCCACCTCAACAACTGGAGCCACCCATGCTTGCTTTTCGTAGTTCCTTCCTTCGCGTCGTCTTGCTCGCGACCATCGCTTTCTCAAGCGTTTCGCTCGGGATCAGATCCCATTCAACTTCTTGCCAAGCGGATGAGCCCAAGGTAAAGCCGCTGCGCGCTTTACTCGTGCTTGGCGGTTGCTGTCACGATTATGCAATCCAAAAAGAACTGCTCTCAAAGGGCATTTCCGCGCGCGCACTCGTGGAAATAACCATCGCACACGATCCGGACAAATCAACTTCACATCTCAATCCAATCTACGAATCAGCTACCTGGGCCACTGGTTTTGATGTAATTATTCACGATGAGTGTTCGTCCGACGTCAAAGACTTGGCGGTCGTCGATCGCATTCTTGAGCCGCATCGTAAAGGTTTGCCAGCCGTAATTCTGCATTGCGGTATGCACTCCTATCGCAGTGAGGGCTATCCCAAAGCGATCACACCTTGGTTCGAATTTACCGGCCTCCAATCGACCGGTCATGGCCCGCAAGAAC
>JAYVHC010000400.1:0-1821 GCA_043771575.1 Planctomycetia bacterium | reverse complement strand
GCACAGTTCCAATGATGGTGTGTTGGCACTGAACAGCTCCCACAAAACCGCTTTGCCGCCAAGCGAATCGCTGACGTGCGCGAGATTCACCAAGGTTGAGTCGGGGTTGGGTGTTTGGCCAATGGCGGTCAATAAACGCGTAGCGATGGCTGCCAAAAAGTATCGGCAGCGGCGCGTGGAAAGAAATGCAATGCTCTCACGTGATAGTTCAAGCAGGTGACGATAGGCTTGTTTTGGATCCTGAAAACCATACGGTGAAAGTACGTTAACAATCGTCGCTTCGTCGGGCTCAGGGTCAAGCAATAGATCACTTTCAGGCGACGCGGTGTCTTCTTGCGGGAAAGCATCGTGTAACAGGTGGTTTAAGATCTGCCGATTGAGTGCTGACTTTGCAGTCCATTCAGTGCGCAGTTGTTCGCGGGCTTCACTGTCCGCTCCATCACGATAACCCATCCGCAGTGCAAGCCGTTGAAGTTCGTTGCGATCTGTTGGTAACGTGCAAGCTTCGAGATCAAAAATGATTTGCAAATAGTGTTCGAGTCGACGAGCGAATCGATAGTTGGTCGACAACGATTCGCGCTCGGTCATTGTTAAACACTTCTCTTGCTCGAGCGACTGAATGGCTCGCAGAGTGTTCGGCTCGCGAAGCGAAGGGAGATCGTCTCCGTTAAGCAACTGAAGAAATTGAATGACGAATTCGATGTCGCGAATACCGCCAGGACTAAGATTGACGTTGTTGCGACTGGATTCCGAGCCACTTGCGGCCGCTTGTTTTTCGATGCGACGTTTTAAAGCCGCGATGCCGGTGATGTCGGCGCGATTCAAGTAACGGCGATAAATCCAGGGTTGCAACTGGGCCAAGAAATCGCAACCCAAGTCCAAATCGCCCGCTACCGCACGAGCTTTCACAAACGCTTGACGTTCCCAAGTGCGGCCTGACGAATCGTAATAGTGGACCGCTTCCTCCGCCGTCATCACCAGCGGAGCTTGAGTGCCGCCAGGCCGGTGTCGCATGTCGACGCGATATGCCGCGCCGGATGCTGTCGCTTCGCTAAGAAAGCGAATGAACCACTGTGCTAAGCGTTCGAAGTAATCGGCAGCCGCCATACCGCGCCCTGCACTCGGCTCTACCACTTCGTCGCACACCATGAGCAGATCAATTTCGCTGGCATAGTTCAGCTCCGCGCCACCCAACTTGCCGAGCGCGATAACTGCAAAGCGCGCCGGACGTCCATCGGCTCGTCGGGGCGCATCGCGCTTGGATGCCATCTCGCGCCGTGCCGCCACAACCGCAGCTTGCAAGATTGCATCGGCAAGCGAGGACAGCTGATCGGTTACGATTTCAACTGGCAATCCACCGATGAAGTCACCATAGGCGATCCGCAGATGCTCGCGCTGCCTGAAGCCACGGATCGCACGCATTACCTGGCGCACCTCTGTCGCAGCGTTGACCTCAGCCAAGATTTCATCCGCCAACAATGTCGCTTGCACCGGTTGACCATCCGTCATGCGCAGCAAATCGAAAGCGACAGGGTCCTTGATCAATTGCTCGGCCATATACTGGCTGGTTGCAAACAGCTGCGCAAGTGTAGCCAGCGAATCGGGCTCGCGCTCGAACAAGGCTAGCAACGCTTGCGGCGAAAGAGAAGCATGTGCAAAACGCACCAAATTACCCACCACGCGGTCGGCAGCGGTCGACTCCGGCAAGAGTTTCGCAAGTTGTTGGAACAGGTTGACCACTAAATCATCCGGCAGTCCCAAGTTCACAATGCTTTGCAAATTGCGTTCAGCTTGATCGATATCAGTGCAACCAAACGAGCG
>JAYVHC010000399.1:0-5546 GCA_043771575.1 Planctomycetia bacterium | reverse complement strand
GTCCAGCTAGCCATTCCGTGGTGGTTGCTTCTGAAGCGAATCGACGGCAGCTTGCGTGTCTCGAATACGCGCGTCGACTTGCAACGACTTCAATATGACATCAGAAAATACGGCGGCTTCTTGTTCATAAATCTCTTTGAACTGTTCATCAACTTGAATCCCGCCCGCTGGATCGCCCGGCCTGTGGTGTTGCCATTGCAACTTTACCAGCTTCACTTGCAGCTCGCGAAGTATTCCTCGTTTGGACTTGTACTCGTCAAACTTGCGGTTCACGGACTCCGCCGTCTCTCGAAGCAATCGCTCCATTTCCGTAGCCTCAACCAGGACGGACTGCTTCGGCTGAACGAATGGTGAAGTGTCCTCGCCCGCCGACTCTAGTTCGTCCGACGATTCCAAGGACCTCTCGGAGGTCTTGCCGATGGTATCTTGTGCCAGCTTGAGTACCTCACTGTGATCTTCGTAAGCTCACGTTCTTGCCGCTCCCTATTTCCACGAGAAAACGGGCGGCCCTTCTCAGGGAGCGCTTGAAACTGGCTCAGCTGTGGAAGCTGTTTCCAAAGGCATTCAAGAAGGACAACGGGGATCACAGCAGAAATCTAGGGGTCAGACCCTGTTTACGGTATACAGTTGGTTTGTTGAATAGTAGGTTCCTGTAATGGCGAGACCTTTACGAATCTAATTCCCGAATGCAATCTATCATGTGATGGCACGGGGAATGGTCGTCAAGTGATTTTTCATATCGATGGTGATTACCCGCGGATGACCGATGGTTTGGCCAAGTCATCAGGAATATTTGTAACTCCCAAAGTGACCCGCAGATATCGGCACCATTCCGCTACGTCATTGATAGGAAGTAGTTCGTGACGGATCGCGATTGATTCCTGAACGATCTCCACGACCTTGGTCGTCGTACCGGCAACCATCGGAACGCCGTCTCGACCGATCTCGATGTGTTGGTAGTACTGTTTCCGTTTCATCAAGTCGGGGCGATGAGCGAAACGTTTGGAAAATAGGTGCGATAGCGGGCGGCGTCTCGTGTCACAAGCGTCAATTTCTCGATTTCCGCATGCGCTCCAATGTAGAAATCTGGCAGCGGTGAGGTCTTTGCACCGCCGCCTCGTCGGTACTTCAAAAAAGCCTGCGCGGCGAGCCACCCAGCGGCGTAGGGCAAAGGCAGCCGCTGAAAAACGGCCGGATCAAGCCATCGATCCAGTTCAGCAGCGCTGGCGAAAGCAGGCGCGAGTTCGGCATAGATGATCGGATTGATGAGAATTGGCCCCTGAGCTGCCGCAGAGCGAAACTGCATTTCAGACCAAGCAAGCCATATCGGATCCGCCGTAGCGATGTCCAATAGGATGTTGGTGTCGAAAAGATTCATTCCTCACCGCGCGTAAGAGCTGTAATACTTGCCGTCGTCTCGCCGGGAATCGCAACCCCGCGTGCGCGCTCAAGCCAGCCTTCAATCGGTGCGGGTGCAGCCCGTCTCACACGCAGCTTTTCCAGCCATTCCGCCAATTGCTCCACCTGCGCGGCCGATAGTTTTTCGATGGCGTTTTCAATTTCGGTGATCGTGCTCATAGCCACATTTTAGCACACGCGTGTAACCCGCGCAATCCATCGATTCGATTTCAATGGACCGCGGATGACACGAAACACGTGGATGGGAAAGGACTTCGTCGGATTGGCAAGAACTTTGGGTAAAGGAGTAGGCAATCTCCCCCCGGCGCAATGTAGCTCGTGGAGTGCTAATCGTTCTACTCTCCGCGCCGCCATCTGGCTACGGCAGCTCCGGTCGTCGGCTACCGCCTCTCTCGCTACGTGCCTCCGCCTCCTGGCTCCGCTCTCACCCCTGTACTCGCCTACAACTTGACTCCAGACAAACTCAGGGCTAGACGAAAGCCGTATTCGGTCGAGCGGAGCGACGGGGCAACCGCGCTGCGCCTCGCCGCCCGGCAATACGCCGCGTCGCCGCTCCAACTGCGACCCACTAAAACAGATCGGAGTATCCCGGAGCATCCCCCGCATGCGCAATTCAGCTGATTGCGTTATTTTCTAGAAACGCGATTTGACATCAATAGCTCAGACAGCATGAGCTATGGGGTAATAGCACAAAGATATAGTTTGATGTCTCGCTCACCTAATTGCTACCAATCCTGCACATACGTGTTCATTTTTCGTATTTCACTTCAAGGAATAATCAAGTTATCATCCGTTGATCCAACTGATTTAGTTTTTCAAAAGCACCGTGTGCTTGGAGTTCCATTAGGTCCTCGAAAAGGGTGAGTGCATCGGATCGTATTTTGGGATCTGTGTTTCGGTGAAGCGTGAGGGCGATCAAGACTAGCTCTTCTTCGGAGAGGCCCAGCCGAGACCAGGCATCTTGACGTTGCAGTTCCAATGCTCGATCGATAACGGCTCGGCAAACGGCGAAGACGAGTTCGGGGCTCGTGTTCAAATAGTCTTTCAGTTTTCGTATCAATGGCCACACTTCTCGAACGCGATCAAATCGCAAATGCGCTGCAATGATCTTGAGAAGCTCTCGCGTCTGCTCGCTCGTATTAAGGCAGTCATCATAGTAAAAGATGGATAGCAAGGCGCTGTTCACGGATTCGGATTCAGACCGAAGAAGGCGAGTAAGCAGTGAAAGCGAAGCAGCTCGGTACGCGTCTGTGCGCCAGAGTGCAGCGGTCGCAAAGGCTATACCACATAGCACATCTGGATTCGATTTATCGGCCAGACCTTTGTCGACGAATTGTCGCGACCATTGGTCTTGGTAGATTTGTCCGCAATAGGCCGCGATTTCTGCTACAGCTTGCTGGTCTTTTGTTCTTTCAGACTGAGTAAGGCTTTCCAACAAGTGGGTTCGATCGACGTTGTCCAATACGCCGAAAAAGCTTGCTAAAGTTATATACCCAGCGTCGCACTTTAGTAGGTCCACACGACGCAAAAGGATCTTGGCGATGGCCGGAGCGGCTTTCGCTCGCGAAGGTACGTAGCGACAGAAGTGAAACAGCCATGCCTCCCAAACATCATTTGGAAAATCGAGCTCAACCAGTCGGTTCAGGAATTGATACCACTGTTCATCCCGCGGTGGGTCCGATAAGCAATGACCAAGTTTCAGTGCCTCGCCGATCCAGAACCATTCGTTGGGCATGGAGAAGTGCGCTGTTGTGTTCCAAAGCACTGACTGCGTAAATTCTTCGTTCTTTCGTTTGACATTGTCCGAAGCTTCAATCGAGTCATCCGTTGCCGGTTGGAATTCTAACAACCATCCTTCAAGTGTCTCGCAAATGTCTTTCGATAATCCGTTGCAATCCAACGCGATTTGATGAAGGCATCGACCGACATCGTCGCGAAATGCATTGGTCGAAAACCCACGGTCAATCAAATGCTGAATAAGAGTTAGGGTCTCTGCGTGACACTGCGGTGAGCTTTTTAGGCCTCGAAAGCCACCGCCCGCTACATTCTCATGTTGACCAGCTTGCAACTCACGCATGATTGCGATGGCTCGGGTCGGATTTGTTTCAGCGAACTTGCAAAACTCTTCTGCAAGCATTTGACTTCCGCCGAGCCGCCAGTCGGTTGGATGATCACGTCCCGTGCTGTCAGGCAATTCCTGAATGTGCGACATAATTTCAGCATCTGGCAGTGTTGCCATATCCTCGGCCTCAATGGGTGCTGTGATACGAATCCAATCGCGATTGTTTTCGCATTGCCGTTCGACGAGCTCATCTTGACGCTGCAAATCCATCGCAGATATCAAGTGCTGGGCCTCGGCAATTCGCATCGCTTTAGGAATCAGCGACAGAATTCGAACACGTAACCTAGACTCGCGAGCTTCGGCGTTCTTTAGTCCTTCTGGATCAGCCTCTGATGTCTCGGTGCAGACCTGCCATCCGAGAATCCTTCGTTGAAACCATTCAATCCTATTCTCTTCCCAGTACGGAATAGTGGCTCTAAGTAACATCAGCGTGTCCGTGAGCGAATAATCAGACTCGCCCAATAGTATGCGTCGATCATCCGCTTCGAAGTAGTTCCAAACAAATTCCGGAATCTGATGCGCAATCGACGCCAGAGCGGCTGCGAACAAACGATGGCAGACTAGCGAGTCAACGTGCTCATGCTCCAGAAAGAATTGCAGGAACTCAAAGGGTGCATCCATTGCCCACGACTTAAGGCTAGCTTGCATCGCCACAACTATTTCGGAACCGGAGTGATGTTGATTGCGAAACCAATTCCGGTTGGCCCATTCTCGCCGATATGAATTCATGCGATGGTAGTCACCAGCATCGCATTCCTTGACAACCCCTACAAACCAAGGCCAAATCGAACGACAGAATTCGCTCGGAGCTCGTGCGGCTAACTCCTGAACGTTAAAGAAACCCTTACAGTCGAGCAAATCTTCAAATGACTTACTGGGATTCGTAGAGCTTACGAGCGAATCGACCTGAAAGTCCTCGTCCGATTCAAAGTCCTCTCGCTTCAGTGGCGTATCTGACGGAGTGACAAGCTTATTTTGAAGCTGGCGATTGAGAACAACCGCGAGTAGTCGGGAGGCCGCCGCCGGCGTGGACTTGGAAACGCGATCCAGCACTCGCTCTATTAACCACGTGTTTGCCGACGGCTTTTGCATGGCGAAGAGGCACCATGCGATGTGTTCACTATCGAATTTGTCGCATTCGTGCAGAACGGAGAGCATGAGGTTCAGGAAGTTTTCCTGATAAGCCCAGTTCGTGCGCAACAACCTGGCAACCTTGTCGCGATCGATCTGCCAGGCTTTCTCGAGAACGCGAGTGATCGGCCAGCCGTCGTGGAGTTTACAATTCATAAGACCTGCGAGAAAAGGCTCGTCCAGCACCTTAAACCACGCCGCCTTGCCACGAACAAGCCAAGCGGTAGTCGCGTAGGTTGTTTCATCTTCTAGGTAGGATTTGATCCATCGAACTTCAGCAGGTTCCGGGTCTGGCACTTGTGTTAGGAAATCTTGAAACAGTCTCTGAAGATGTCGACGCTCTATCTGCGCGATACAACTTCCCAACAGTCGAATGTAACCAGTACGATTTTCACTACGCAGGTAGCTTAGTACCTGCCAAACGGCTGGTCGCACAAAAAGTCCATTGCGACGTTTCCAAACGTATTGAAAGAACGCGTCGGGTGCGCCGCTAAACTTCTTGGCGAGCAAGAATTCGTACTGGGTCTGGTGGGCGAAGCCAACCAAGTCACGATCGCGATCGATGCAAAGCCAACCGGAGTCAATGAGAAGAGAAAGCTGCGTTTCTTTCAGTGGCTTAACGGACTCGATTGGTTGCCAGAGAGATTCCGTCTCAGATATTTTGTCGACGAGTTGGAAAAGGACTTGCTCGATCTCGTTTCGATCCGATCGAGAGTCCAGTAGCGAGGACCACCGTTGGTCGTGAACAGCATGGATCGAAGAAAACAGGTGTGCTTCGGGTGGTGAATCACCCTGAAATTCAATCAACTGACAATGTTTTAGAAACAGACTCAGGTGATACGGGACTTGCAAAAATTCGAGATATTCGGTTGGC
>JAYVHC010000398.1:0-5323 GCA_043771575.1 Planctomycetia bacterium | reverse complement strand
CTGGGTTTGTAAAAACCCGGACGAACGCGCGAACAACTCTGATGCATCCGGTTTCTCACGAAACCAGCTACCCGCCGAGCGTCGCAAGAACCTAGTGCGGAAATGATTGGCCAGCGAATCGTTCTACATGGCTGGATGCGACGAGTCGATATTGATCCACTTTGACTTGTCGCTCGAAACTCCACCAGCGGTCATGATGATGTGGACATGGGCATGAGCATTCATCTGCCGGGGGTGAAGGATCTGCAAGCGGCCCGTACTGGCAGCGTTGCCGGTTCAAGAGCCTCGAAGGAGTTGGAGGAGGCGCTGTGGTTGATTCTGATCGAGGATCGCCGGCAATTGGATTCGCAGCGAGAAGGGATGCTTATTGGTTTTACATTGGGCAACTATTTGATGCTGGTTGAGTACACTGTTTGCCTGCTTCGTGAAGGCAAGGCATCGATATCGTCGGAGTTAACTGACATCTTCGAACGGCTTGGCAGTTCAGCGGCTCTATGGCAAGCGCGATTGCAGAAGCTAAGGGGGGGCCGAGGTCTTGGTCGCTTTCTTTCGACCAGTCGCGAGCGTCTGCGCGAGGTTGCGCAGAAACTCGGCGTCCATCACCTTGCCAATCTAGACGGTTGCTCTGCGTAGAGTTGCCGAAGTGTTTGCCCGATCGCACTTCTGAATTCACAGATGAGTCCTGAAAACATGCGGTTTCGTGAGTTGGAGGGGCGTTTGGGGCCACCAAAACGCTTGGCAACCGCAGGGAACTTACTCTCATACTAACCGACGAGGGGCAAATGCGACACGCAACCCGAATTCTTGGCCAAATTCAGGGGATCTGGTGCTTTTGGCCGCTTTGAGCACAATTGTCGCTTTCACCCCGTGACGGTCGCTGCCAACGTCGACTTAATAAAGGGTCAGCTCCCTTTTTAACTAGCTTGCTAATTCAACTTAACTCTATAGGAAGTACACATGAGCATCATCCAAAGTATCCACGGTCGACAAATTCTCGATAGCCGTGGTAACCCGACCGTCGAAGTCGAAGTCGAATTGATGGACGGTTCGATCGGACGCGCAGCAGTCCCTAGCGGCGCGAGCACAGGCGCCCACGAAGCTTGGGAACTCCGCGACGGCGACAAATCGGTCTTTATGGGCAAAGGAGTCTTGAAAGCGGTTGAGAACATCAACGGCGAAATCGGCGACTCGCTCATCGGCATGGACGCAGTCAATCAGCGCGAGATCGACGCGATCATGCGTGAACTAGACGGTACACCGAACAAGAGCCGCTTGGGTGCCAACGCGCTGCTCGGCGTTTCGCTGGCAACCGCCAAAGCCGCTGCGGCTTGCGTTCAATTGCCACTGTATCGTTACCTCGGTGGCACAGGTGCGCATATCCTTCCAGCGCCGATGATGAACATCGTCAACGGTGGACAACACGCAGACAACTCGGTCGATGTGCAAGAGTTCATGGTCATGCCTCTCGGCTTTGAGACGTTCAGCGACGGCCTGCGGGCCGGTGTCGAGATCTTCCATCATCTGAAGAAAGTGCTCAGCAGCCGCAAGCTCAACACGGCCGTAGGCGACGAAGGCGGGTTTGCTCCTGACCTCGGCAGCAACCAAGAAGCGCTCGACTTGATCATGGAAGCCATCTCGCAAGCCGGTTACACCGCAGGCGAACAAATCTTCATCGCGCTCGACGTCGCTGCCACCGAGTTCTACGACGCCAAGACCAAGACCTACACCATCGATGGCAAGAAGCTGTCCGGTCCCGACATGGTTGGCTTCCTCGCCAACTGGGCTGCGAAGTATCCCATCTGCTCGATCGAAGACGGTTGCTCGGAAGACGACTGGGAAAGCTGGAAGTTGCTGACCGAAACCCTTGGTTCCAAAGTGCAGCTTGTTGGCGACGACCTGTTCGTAACCAACGTCGAGCGCCTGCAACGCGGTATCGATGAAGGCATCGCCAACAGTATCTTGATCAAGGTCAATCAAATCGGCACACTGACCGAAACGATCGAAGCGATTCAACTGGCCGCTCGCAACGGTTACACGTCGATCTCCAGCCATCGCAGCGGCGAGACCGAGGATTCCTTCATCGCGGACTTGGCAGTGGGTCTTTCCACTGGTCAAATCAAAACCGGTTCCGCCAGCCGCAGTGACCGCATGGCCAAGTACAACCAGCTTCTTCGCATCGAAGAAGAACTCGGGGCCCAAGCCGCCTACGGTGGCCCATTATTCCGCCGCCGATAATCGCAAATCCTGCGAGCTTGATACTCAAAGCCGATCTGTGTTCCAGGTCGGCTTTGTTCTTAGATGGAGCGCCTAGCACCGTGCATCAACATGTTTCTAAGCGATTGCAATACCAACTCTACACGAAGATCGAATTGGCTGGGCTGGGAGTACTCTTCAACGCGCCTATCGATGTTCAATTTTCGGAGTTTGACGTCGTGCAGCCCGACTTGGTCATCGTCCTGAACGAAAACGTCCGCAAGATCACTCCCACCAAGATTAAGGTCGCTCCCAATTTAGTCGTCGAAATCCTGTCGCCGTCGACTACTGAGCTGGACACCACGCTTAAGAAAGAACTTTACGAACGGTTTGGAGTACAAGAATATTGGATCGTCGATCCGTTCGAGAAAAGCGTTGCGCAATGGGTCCTAACGGCTGGCAAGTATTCACTCGCTCCGGCGGCCGACCCAATAATGTTGGCAATAGTTCCGGGAATATCGATCGCTAAAGAAACGATCTGGTAGAAAGTGGAGTACCTAACCCTCCCGCGTCAAACATTTTTGCCATGTGAATAGCCATAAACGGGAGAGCGACGCTCCTGCGGAGCTTTTTCGGGCCGCCGCTGGACGTTCACAAGCCGTGATCACTGCCGCGAACGCAAGCTAGAAGCTTACGCCACTTCAACACTCAGTCGATTGTTTGAATCCCAATCTAGCTGCAACTCTTGAGCGCCGACATTCGCATGTTCAACCAACCATTTCGAAAGTGGCGAAACCACGTGCGTTTCAAGGAATCGCTGGAGCGGCCGTGCGCCTAGATTGGATTCGAAACCGACTTGGGCTAGGTGTTCGACGAGCGCAGGCGTCCAGGTCAGCCTACGGCCGTAGCGTTCGAGGCCTTCGCGTTTTCGGAGGTCACCCAGTTCCTTTTCAGTGATGCGGTAGATCACTTCACGACTCAGCGGCGAGAACGCGATTACCGCATCGAGTCGATTGAAAAACTCCGGGCGGAATGATTTCCGGACGATGCTACGATAGTCGATGCGGTTGTCGTCGCTAAAACCCAGCGATGATCCGACGCGCGCACCCAGATTGCTGGTCATCAAGATCACGGTGTTGCGAAACGATGTCACTCGACCCAATCGATCGGTCAGCCGACCTTCGTCCAGTACGCTCAGCAGAATATCAAACACTTCGCCTGACGCCTTTTCGATCTCGTCAAGTAGCAAGACGCTCAGCGGCTTGGCCCGCACTTGCTGAATCCAGCTAGCAGAGTTCCCTTCGGAATCATTCAGCAGTCGCTGACCAGCTGACACGCCGGTGTACTCGCTCATATCCAAACGTACGAGCGGCAGCTTTTCGCTGCTGGCACCAAACAAGTATTTTGCCAGCGATTTGGCGAGTTGCGTTTTGCCAACTCCAGTCGGTCCACACAACAGCAGGCAACCGAAGGGTCGTCTGGGATCTTGCACGGCCGATTTTGCACGGGTGACAACGCCGGCAACTTCCAAACAGGCCGGATCTTGGCCAATCACGTCGAGGGCCAACGTGGCGGCCACGTCCTCTTTACGAAGCGAGACCGCATCATCGATTATGGCCAATGGCAGCCCGGTCTTCTTTGAAAACTGACCGAGCATCCATGGCACAGTCCAGTTTTTCTCAGCCGTTTTCAAGCGTCGCTTACCAGCAAACTCTTCGACCAAGCGCATAGCGGGGCCAGGAGGAGCGCTATGACGTTGGAATTGCCGACAAAGTCGCGACAGATGCGCCGGCAACTCAGGATCATAAAGGATGTCGGTCGACTGCAATCGATTATGCAACGTCGTACTCAGCAGTTCGACTTCGTGTTCGATATGCATCGGCTGGACGTGTACTAGCGGCAGAGCGTCGATCAACCCAGGCAACAATCGGCGGCAAGCGTCCAGTTCCGTGGGTGTCGCTTCGGCCACCATTCGCAAACTCCCACTACGAATGTAGGGGATCAAAAATGCAGCTAGCGAATCTCGCGGCTCGCGACCACCGACTGAAACTAAATCCAACAAGTTCTCGATGATCAGTACTCCATCGATGTCTGCCAATTCAGCGATGACCTGTTCCAAACGCTGCTGCCATTGCCCCAAGTAGCGCATGCCAGCAATCAAACGACCGCCACTGCTACACCAGAACATGCGCGTGGCTGCGCCCGCCTGCGCTAGCTCCTTATTTTTTCTCAACTCCACACGTTTTGCCTGTTGCAATTCTTTGGCGGCAATCGCGATCAACGTCGACTTGCCAACACCCACATCACCGACCACCAGGCAGCTACCTGTCGGGATCGACTGGCACAACGCGCCCACCACCTCGCCGCGCGCACCGCTGGGCAAGGTGAGATTTCGATTGTCGGTCAGTGGCTCGGCGACTTGTGACAACACGCGCGAAGGCGTGCCTCGCTTGAATCCAGAAGGCTCGGCCAGCGTCAACCGCATCCATCGCAACTCGCTTTGTGCAGGCGGCCACAAGCGATGCAATTGCTGCGGCGTTAGCGTGGCAGTTAGTGAACGCATCGTTTCGGTTAGCATCGTACGCATTAATTCAGGTTCGGGGATAAAAAGGATCTCAGAAAAATCGGGGAGCATACAGTACTGTTGCTCACGTTCGTCGATCAGTTCCACAAATCGCACGGGCAACGCAATGCGGGGACCAGCCGGATAGCGTCGGTCTTTGTGAATAATCGCCGGTTGCACCTGAAACGATTTTGTGAACAGCTTCGCATCTTCCCAAGTTGGCAGAGTTGAGATGCGGTGCTTTTTGATTTCGCGGAGCAAATTGCGCTTAAGTAGACGCAACGCTTGTTCGATTGAGACACCGGCGGCTTGATGCGACAAGCCATCGAGCAGTTGCGCGATGGCGACTCCCGACTTAGGTTGTGTAACAATGACTGGCATGCGCACGAACACGTTATCGCGCGCTCCTTTCTTCGCTAAGTTCCGTAATTGTGTTGCGTTCGGCCCGAAGCGCAGGCGGAATCGGCAGGCACTGCATCCACCAACGCCGAACGCGTTCTTGGTTCAGCTCATCGCGCGTCCAGCTTTCAGGCGCAATTGCTAAACGGCTGCCTGAAACGTAGTCGA
>JAYVHC010000397.1:0-2581 GCA_043771575.1 Planctomycetia bacterium | reverse complement strand
AACTCAATAACTGCCATGCCAGCACTAACTCAGTCATCTGAAATGCCTTACAGTCCAGCCGTACACGGTCTGGCGGTAACATTGACGTTGGCTGTGTTTCCGTTGATCTGGGTGGGTGGATTGGTGACGACCTACGATGCGGGAATGGCGGTTCCGGATTGGCCAAATACCTACGGCTACAACATGTTCGCCTATCCCGCGTCGACGTGGTTGTTCGGCCCATTCGATCTGCTCGTTGAACACAGCCATCGGTTGTTGGGCACGTTGGCCGGATTGATTTCGATCGGCTTGGTTGTTGCGGCCTGGTTCTTTGATCCTCGGTTATGGTTCAAAAGATGGGCGGTATTTGTGCTGCTTGCCGTCATCGCCCAGGGTGCGTTAGGTGGCTTTCGAGTCCTGCTAGATCAGCGAAGTTTTGCCATGATTCATGGTTGCACTGGGCCGCTGTTCTTCGCCATCGCAACGGCGACTGCGGTCATGAGCTCGCGGTGGTGGATCGCTCGCGCCGCAATAGTTACCGAAACGAATTTCACGTCGCTCGTCGCGGCGAGCTTGGCGGCAGTCTTGTTGATCGCTAGCTATTGCCAACTCGTTATCGGGGCGCAATTGCGACATATCACCGCAGCGGTCGATCATCGCGTCTTTATGGCGTTCGTCCACACCCATCTGACCCTGGCTGGTTTAGTCGTTATTTTGGCGATTTGCTTGAGCACGGTCACCGGCTTGAACCGCCGGACGCCCCTGCGAGTCAGCGTACCGGCGGTCTTGATTGCCCTGTTGGTCTTGGTTCAGGTCTCATTGGGAATCGCTACTTGGATCGTAAATTACGCTTTACCCTGGCAGGAACTGTCAGAATGGTTGGCGCGGTATACAATCTCGGCTAAGGGATATTGGGAGAGTATTATTGTGACCGCGCACATGGCCACAGGTTCATTGATAATCAGTTTGGCGACCGTCACTGCGCTCCGAGCATGGCGTTCGCGCGAGAAGGTCGTCGAGAAAGAGGTAAGCCGCAAGTGGAAACAACAACAACTCGCGTAACCGCCGACCGTATGGACTCGCACTCGGCGGCGATCGCTTCCGCGTCCACGCGCGGATTGTCCAGTTACATCGAATTGACGAAGCCGCGCATCCTGACGATGATCCTGCTGACCGTGGTCATGGCGATGGTTGCTGCCGGAACCTCGCCCAGTCTGCAAACGGTGCTTCACGCATGTGTTGGAACTGCCTTAGTTGCGGCCAGCGCAAGCGTTCTGAATCAATGGCTGGAGCGTGAACGCGATGCGATTATGATGCGGACTTGCAAGCGTCCGTTGCCCAGCGGTCGAGTCGCTTCCAGCCAAGCGGCGTGGATGGGTTGGGTGATGGTTGTGCTCGGTTCGGGTTATCTGGCTGCCTTCGTGAATTTGCCGACGATGTATTGCGGCCTGGCGACTTGGGGATTGTACGTGTGGGTCTACACGCCGCTAAAGATGGTTAGTTGGACGAACACCTCGGTGGGTACTTTGCCGGGAGCATTACCGGTCTGGATGGGGTGGACGGCAGCAGACGGATCTTTGCTTGACCCGCGAGCCTGGATACTTCTGGGCGTATTAGTTGCGTGGCAACTACCTCACTTTATGGCGATCGCTTACATGTATCGCCAGCAATACGAAGCGGCGGGATATAAAATGATTACGGTCACCGATCCATCCGGACGCGGTGCAAATTACCATGCGATTCTAGGTTCAATCGCGTGCATCGTGCTGGCTGTCCTCGCAGTCCCGCCGGTTTCCATTCTCAGCGGAATTCTGTGCGCGTTGGCTGTAGCGGTTTCAGTGTGGCAGTTGCTGGCCGCGCTTCGATTCCGTCGCCAGCAAGACCTGCATACCGCTCGCAAGATGTTGCATGTAAGTTTGTTGCAACTGCCGTTGACGATGCTGTTTATTCTGCTCGCCGCGCTCTATGGCTAGTGTTTTTTCCACTTGCCAATCGATTCTTTTGGTAGCCGAATCGAACGAAGGAGAGCTTCAAAGCATGCCGTTGGATGAACTGCGTTCGCTTGCTGATAGTCTCCAGATGGCATTGCGAAAACGGGTTGATTAGTACTACAGCGCCACAGTGCGTCGGAGTGCCGGCGTTAGAGACCGTCTGGTTCGGATTATGACGTCTTCCTCGATTCGCAGACAAAAAACGGGAAGGCGACGCTCCTGCGGAGCCTTATGGGTCCACCGCGGCTGGTATGCCAGGATTTTAAGTCCTGCCAACATAGCCTTTTTCTGAGGATTTGATAGGAATTGCCAAAGTGCATGAGCGCTGGCGTGACTTTGTTTTCAAAAAACTTGTCGAGGAATCGCTAATAGTGATATTTCTGGCTAACTCACTATCAACCTAGCCCTACACCGCGATGCGCCTACATTCACTTACGGATCAGATTCCAAAAATCTTCTACTTCAATGTAGAGCAACGGTTGACTGGAGGTGGCGGAGATCTATCTCAAGGGGCTATAGACCGCGCTTTCGCCAACAAATGCAGGGTAACAACTAACTATGCAGACTTCGATGGACAGCAAGTTGTGAAACTGAATGGTCAGAATACACGG
>JAYVHC010000396.1:0-6163 GCA_043771575.1 Planctomycetia bacterium | reverse complement strand
CCGCAAACTGTTTCTGGCCGATGTCCCAGCGCCACGGAGGATGTAGGCGTATATTCCTAATTAGCCCAGCCAAATCCGCGTGCGTCGCCATTTCAGCTTGGACAGCAAATGGGTTTAGGCCCGTGAAGAAATTCTTGGCGTTAATCGCATCAATCAACGTATGATTCAAATGGCCCTCATCAATCTGCATGAGGTTGGGCAACGACTGGCTGGATACGAAATCGAAGATTAACAGCCCGCGACCGTCTGGAACAAGCGATTGCACCAAAGTGCGCAAGTGTTGTTTTCGCAGGGCCAAAATCAATGGCACGATGGAGGGATGATCCTGCCCCAACGCGAGGACTAAAGAGTCGATCAACTGCGACAGCAGACATGTCGATACGATGCAATCGAACGGCGCAAAAGGAATCTGAGGAACGGCGGAGAACAACCTAAGCAAATCGGCTGCTGCGTCCGAGCCGAAGTCTTTGGTGTCTGCCACTTGCAAACACTCGAAGGCACCGGTCACGTCCGTACTATCCGCGATGTGAATCCGGTGTCGCAACGAATCGTCGATGGCAGTGGTTACGGCAGACACAGATGCCGCTCGATCCAAGTCGACCAGTACAATCTCCAGATACTCGGCCAACAGGTCGCCTAAATCCAAATCGTTGCAATTGCCCGCTCCCAAAACGCACAGGCGCCCAGGCAAGTCTCCAGCAGCCTGCTTCAGCAACCGCATCACCCGTTGGCGATGCGCAGCGAACAAGGCGTTTGCGTTTAGCGTCGTTAGGTTGCGGCGCTGGTGCTCAGCCAAAAGCCAGGGTTCTTGGGGCATTTGCAATCTCAACACCACCTTTGAATAGTGCCGCGACGCTCCGATGTCGTGTTCATCGCGTCGACGGAGCGACGCGGCAGCTTGTGATTGTCTCTATCAGTCTGAGCCCGCTAGATCGCGATCCACATTTCGAGCGAACGTTCTGGGACGGGCAAATTCATTAGGGGAGCGAATTCATTAAAGGCGGCGTCGGCCTGTTGTAGCAGTGCGAGAACGGTACAGCTACCGCTGGGAAGCAACTGGCTAAGTCCTGCAATGAACACTTCGCGCTCTTCCCACGTTTCGTCCTTACAAGTAGGCATGAGTGATGCGAGGGCTACACAGACTGCGTCGAGCTTGCGTGGCACAGCGTTAATCAAATCGCTAAATTCCGTATGGCGTTCAATAATGGCGGCGAACTCTTCGGGCAATTTCCAATTCCGGCAAAGTGCGGCAGCGGCTTGTGCGTGGTCCCATCCAAACACTTCTCGCTCGAGGTGAGAAAGACGCACGTGCTCGATGCCCCGACGTTCCACCAAATTAGCGTATTGTTCCGGCAGTTCTTTTAACAGCAGTGGGATTGCCATGTCTTGCAGCAACGCGGCCGCAAACAGATCTTCGCTGTTCGGCAACTTGAGTAATCGCCCGAGCAACCTTGCGAAAACTGCTCGGCGCAAGGAATCTTGCCAGAGGCTCTTTAAGTCGAACGGACCAAACTTTGGATTCGGAATCAAGCTGAAGACCGCGCTCCAGAGCGCAAAGTTCTTGATCGTGCGCACGCCAACCAGTTGCAACGCTTGACGAACGCTGGCTATCTCACGGGCGAATCCGAAGTAGCTTGAGTTCACAAATCGAAGCACTTGGCCCATCAGCCCTGCGTCTGCCTCGATCGGCTTGGCGAATTCGGCTGGACCGTTCGATGCATCCTGCGACAATTCGAGGAGACGAATGGCTGTTTGCGGAAGCGCTGGCAACTGAGCCCTAGCCAGCACGTCGTCTAAACTGATTTTGATTTTGATTTGAGTCGTAGTCATGACCGTTCCTGTAAATCCGGCGGCGCAATTCATTGCGCCGTCGCCCCTTCAACACGTACATTATCCTGCGGTGCAAACCTAGATCACAAAGGCAAGGTAAGCAATTTCGATTTCTCAATCCTCGAATACCTGGGGTTGGAATAAATTGGCGACTGCATTAGTACTGGAATAATCGTTACGACCGATTATGTCGCAAGGGATCGCGGGTTACATTAAAGACTACATCGAATCCAGTGCGCGAAGCCGGGCCCGGTTCGTGAAACTTCCTAATGTTTTGCCACGAGAGCCTGTTATGCGAATGGTGGTCTTAGTAGCAGAGGATGACACTTTGACGAGACGCGGTCTGTTGGATGTCCTCCGCGATGAAGGGCTGGCCGCCATCGCAGCAGCGGATGGTCGCGCAGCGTGGGAGATGTTCCAGCAGCACCGACCCGATTTCGTTTGCCTCGATGTTATGATGCCAGGGCTTAATGGTTACGAAGTTTGTCGTCGAATCCGCACGATCGATGCGCGTGTACCGATCATCTTCTTGACCGCCAAGGGTGAAGAAGTAGACAAAGTAGTTGGGCTTGAGTTGGGTGCGGACGACTATATCGTCAAACCCTTCGGCGTTAAAGAAGTCGTCGCACGGCTGCGAGCGGTCGCGCGGCGTTGTTTAAAAGACTACAAAGCGCAGGGGCACGACGAATTGCCTGACCGATTTACAATGCGTGACATCGAGATCATTCCGCGCGAACTGCGAGCTCGACGCGGTGAAGTAGTGATCGACTTGAGTCTCCGCGAAGTCAAGATATTAGCAATCCTGTTTCAGCACGCCAGCGAAGTCATCGATCGCCAGACGTTGATGAATCACGCTTGGCGACAAGAGTATTTCCCCAGCAGCCGAACGCTCGACCAGCACGTTTCTCAGCTCCGCAAACGCATCGAGCTCGACGCAAAGAAGCCGCAAATTATTCAGACAGTCCACGGAGTCGGTTATCGCTTCGATCCCTGATCGGCAACTCTAGGCAATACAATCGAAAGAGTTGTTCGTATACGTCGACTCCGCGGTAAAGTTGCTCAAGGGAGATCCATTCGTCGGAGCGATGGGCTTGTTCGATACTCCCGGGCCCCAGCACGATTAAGTCTTCTAGCACTCGCAAGTAGCAACCATCGGTTGCATAACACACCGATTCGGGTTGAGGTTGACCGAGCGCAGTGAGCACTTCTCGAACGAATGAATTGGAATCTGAGGTATGCAACGGTTCGAGTGCGGTGATAGGACCGGTTTGCAAACCCATGCCATTTGCGCTTGCGACAATTGCATCGACAAACCCTCGCCAATCTACGTCGGGCATCGGCCGCAAGAAGATTTGGCAAGTCGCTTTACCAACCGTAATGTTCGAAGCGGCGGGTTCATTTTTTAGGACAACATTCATCGATAGACTTGGGGGCGAGAATCTCTGATTCAACAACCGGGGATCACACTCGCAACGTTCGAATTGTTGGCGGAGATAATCGAGGAATGGAATCAGCGCCCAGTTTGCGTTGCGGCCATTGGCGGTGCTGCTGTGAGCTGCAATTCCCTGGCTGGTCACTTGAAAATGGCAGCCACCTTTGTGTGCGTTCACGACATGCAGTTCCGTGGGCTCGCCGATGATACCAACTGTGCCAGCAGCCCGCATTTCGGCGAAGTACTTCGACCTTTCTACAATGGCGTTTGCGCCTTGCATGCCGCTCTCTTCATCGCCCGTTACAAGGAAGTAGATTGGATACTTCTGCTGCCCGATCGGAATGCGCTCGATAGCTGACAGTGCCGCAGCGGTTGGCCCCTTCATATCGCACGCGCCGCGTCCCCAAAGTTTACCCTCCATGGCAACGGCGTCGAAAGGACCGCCGTAGGGCGCGTTCCAACCATCAACCGATACGACATCGTTGTGACAGCAGTAAACTATGCCGCCACTACGAAGCGCTTGACCGGTCATGGGCGCTGGTCCCCGTCGACCAATCAAGGCAGTCTTTTCCCCACCGGAATTGTCCACATACGCGATCTGCTCGAGGTCGAAGCCTAGGCGGCCTAGGTGCTCGCGCATGTAGATTGCAACGTTCGCATTTGACCGCGTCGTGACTGAATCAATCGCTACTAACTTGCTAGCAAGTTCTAAACAATCCATGGGCTACCGCTGCTCAATTGTGGATACTAGAGTTCACTCTCATTTGCAATCCGCGTGCAAGTCAATGGCGGATTTCGAATCCGTAAGGGACCGGCAAGAGAAAGTCTACCAAACACTTCGGTCCGCATCTCCAAGGTGAGGACTTTTGGGACACGGGCAAGCTTGGTATGCTGTCGAGGAATCGAAAATCGCCATCGCACTGCCGGAACTGGTCAGTGAAAACGCAGAAACACCAAGGGAATAAGCATGCTTAATGTCGATCCGCGATCTGTCCTGGCACTCATTTTGGGCGGCGGGCGAGGAACCCGTCTTTTTCCGCTAACCAAGATTCGAGCCAAACCCGCAGTTCCATTGGCGGCCAAATATCGTTTGATCGACATTCCGATTTCAAACTGCATCAACAGCAACATCAATAAGATCTTTGTATTGACTCAGTTTCTTTCCGTTTCGCTCCACAAACACATTCGGCAAACGTACCGTTTTGATCACTTTTCGGGCGGCTTCGTCGAGCTGCTGGCAGCACAGCAAACCATGGAAGGCGGCGCGGAGTGGTACCAAGGTACGGCCGATGCGGTGCGCAAGAACCTAAAACACATCGATCAGCGCGGCATCAAGTATGTCTTGATTCTGTCCGGAGACCAACTCTATCGCATGGATTACCTGTCCATGCTTAAGACACATATCGAGTCAAAAGCAGACGCAACCATTGCCGCAATTCCTGTCGAACGCAGCCAAGTACACGCTCTCGGTGTCATGCGCTGCAACGAAGAAGGTCGGGTGCTAGGATTTTTGGAAAAACCAAAGACCAAGGAAGAAATCGATATGGTAAGCATGGATCCTGCCTGGATCGATCGGCAGGGAATCGAGTCTCGAGGCCGTGATTGTTTGGCGAGCATGGGACTTTACATTTTCAACCGGGATTTGTTGTTTGATGTCTTGGAGAAAACCAATTACGAAGACTTTGGCAAAGAAGTCTTTCCGGCCGCGATTCGCAGCAAGCGTGTTCAAGTTCATTTGTTCGATGGCTTCTGGGAGGACATCGGGACAATTCGCGCATTTTACGATGCGAATCTCAGCTTGACTTGGAAAAATCCGCCGTTTGATTTCGTTTGCCCGGAAGCGCCGGTGTATTCGCGAGCGAGGTTCCTGCCGCCGACGATGATCGAAGGCGCAACCGTCAAGAGCAGCTTGATAGCCGACGGCTGCCGCATCGGCAAAGGAGCAGTGATCGAGAACAGCGTTGTAGGACTTCGTTGCGTGATCGGGGAGAACACCGTGATTCGCGACAGCGTGCTCATGGGTGCCGACTTCATGGAAACCGAAGTGGAACTCGCCGTCGCGGCCAAAAAAGGGCTACCGCCAGTGGGCATTGGCGACGGGTCCGAAATCCTGGGGGCCATTCTTGATAAGAACTGCCGCATTGGAAAGAATGTCCGCATCGTCAATGCCTCCGGTTGCGATTCGAGCGACGAGTTCGATCCTTGCGTTATTCGCGATGGCATTCCTATTCTGATCAAAGACAGCACATTGCTGGACAATTGGAAAATGGGCTAACTCGCCTGTTCCCATATCCTCTCAAACAATTAATACGTTCGCCTTTTGGAGTTCAGCATGAGCAAGCCAGTTAACGTTGCGATGGTCGGCCTCGGTTTTGGTGCCGAGTTTATTCCAATTTACCAGCGACATCCTAACGCCAATGTTCATGCCATCTGCCGCCGCGACGTCGGGGAGATGAATAAGGTGGGTGACCAATTCGGAATCGCCACGCGTTACACAACCTTCGAAGAAGTGCTGGCTGATCCCGCAGTTGACGCTGTGCACATCAATTCCCCCATCCCTGACCACGGCTGGATGTCGATCGCCGCGCTGAAGGCTGGCAAGCACGTCATGTGCACAGTACCCATGGCGACCACGATCGAAGAATGCCAAGAGATCTGCCAACTGGTCAAGAAAACCGGACTCAAGTACATGATGGCTGAGACCGTCGTCTACAGCCGTGAGTTTCTATTCATTCGCGAGATATATCAAAAGGGCGAACTTGGCAAAATTCAATACATGGCAGCTTCGCATCCACAAGACATGGACGGCTGGCCTGCCTACTGGGAAAAGATGATTCCGATGCATTACGCAACGCATGTCGTCAGCCCCGTGTTGGGCTTGGTCAACGGCCGCGCCGAATA
>JAYVHC010000395.1:0-6411 GCA_043771575.1 Planctomycetia bacterium | reverse complement strand
GGCGCGACGATAAACCGTGTCGTGAGTTGCAGCGGCTCCAGCCCGGCTAGGCGTGCCGTAACTTTGTTGAAGCACATCCCAAAACTGACGTCGGCGCACAAGTCGCTCGCGAGGTAGCCCATCCGGTGGAAGGAGGTTATCAACGCGTAGGTCAGCTGGCGTGTCGCCAGTGGGTTGCGTTGGGCTGCCTAGCTGAGCTGGATTGAAAGAGGTTGTTCCGCCCACGGTCAACGGTTCGCGCGAGGCACCTAGAAATCCTGCACTGAAAGCAGGTGGGTTGATAAACGAATTCGGCAGGATACTCACGTAGCCTGGAATGCTATCATCAGCCGGCGCCAGTTCTTTGGCCAGTGCGGAAGGAAACGAAGGATAACGAACAGGTGCACCCGGGCGTTGACCGGTACGAACAAGAAAGGTCCCGCGACTGTGGTCACCTTCCTTGGTTTGCATGCCACGTATAAGCGACAGGTGTTCGGCGACTTTTCCAAGCTCAGGCAAGTGTTCGCTGAATCGCAGGCCCGGAATCGAAGTTGTCAATTCCTTAAATGGGCCGCCGTTCGTATGCCCGGGTTTGAGGTCAAAGGTATCCATTTGCGAAGGTCCGCCTGGCATCCATAACACGACCAAGCGTCGTTGCGATCCGGTCGCTTTTAACTTCGCCGCCAACTGGCTCGGCCAAGCTGTCATCACGCCGGCTTGAGCACCAAGGGCCAGCATCGTCTGAATGCAGGTGCGTCGGTTGGTTTGCATAGTGGCCTCACTATTCTGTTGGATTGGCGACTCGAAGCCTCTATTGTACGGCCTGCGGGCCGCTGATGCCAACTGGAAAGCGGGCTTAGTTGGGGCTGTGAGTAGAGCAATTGTCTCAATTGCTCAAGAAACGATTGGGGACAATCGTTCTACATTGCCAAGAAACGATTGGGGACAATCGTTCTACACTTTAAGAGGGCAATCGATATCGAACAACCAACGGCAATAGCAGCACCGCCAACATCCAAAACACAGAGGAAACCGGCCATCCCAGATAGGTCGCCACGTTTAGGAACAACTGATATAGCGGACCAGCGATCAAAATCCCCACAAAGTTCGCGAAATTCATGGTACCGATCATGCGGCCTTTGGTTTCCGCTGGTGGACGCTGCTGCATGAAAACCTGAATGGGGATAATGAACACAGCCGCAAACATCCCCATCACAATCAACCCGGCTAGCGCACCCCAGTATCCGAGGAGGTGCACGCCGCCGGGCTTCCAAACTCCGAGCGCGACCAGGGCCAAAAGCATGCCGATCGTCCCGATCAGTACTTGCTTGGTCGCGGAAACTTTTTTCATAACAACGTTAGCTAATACGGCACCAAGGATAATCCCGATCGCTAGGCCACCGGTCAAGATGCTAGTAAGCGTATCGCTGTCTATTTTCAATTGGCCCTTGCCAAGACTGTTGACGGTCGGCATGACGACACCAGCCACAATGTAAAACATGCTCGAAACAACCACTGCAGCTAATAACGGTTTGTCGTCCCACAGCAACTTACGAATCGGCGCACTGATTCCGAAATCGCCCCATGAAATCGCGGCAGCGGGCTGAGCAGGTTTGGTTGAACGAATGAAAAAGGAAGTGATTGTGCCCATCACGGCGATCCCCGTGCACACGAGCGAACTGATCCATAAATTCCGATAATTCGCGGAACCATCAGCTGCCGTGATTGTGAGCAGGTCCTTGAGAAAACCAGCTGCAACGACGCCGAGGATAATCGCCAGAAAAGTCGACATCAGGATCAAACCATTCGCACGAGGCAGTTCTCGCTTGGCAAATAGTTCGGGCAGAATGCCATACTTGGCTGGTCCAAAGAACGTGCTGTGAATGCCCATCAATAACAAGACGGACCACGTCCCCCAGTCACCTAAGCGGCCGTAAACAAGGAAGGCCGCCACGGCTAAAAGCGTGATAACTATCTCAGCCACTTTGCAGATAAAGATGATCCGGCTCTTACTATGCTTGTCCGACAGATAACCAGCAAAGCTGCTGAAGAGAACAAAGGGCAAACTGAAGAGCGCCGCCGCCCAACCCTGCGTATCTTCGCTCAGTTTTCCCCCGACAGCAGAAATCGCCATCAGCAGCATGAGTTGCTTGTAAAGATTGTCGTTAAATGCACCGAGAAACTGTGTAACCAACAAGCCCCAAAACGACCGATCGGAGAGGATCGTTGACTGTTGGGAAATTGTTTCCTGGGCCGCTGCTTGCTGGAAATTGCTGGATTGGTAAGGATTGTGGGCTGCGGGGATGTCTGGTGCCGACACGCGATGAGCTTCCTTGGTAAGTGGTCGGTGAATTGCGTGCCCAAGATTGTAGCCAATTCTTCGAAGCGCGGACGCCCCCGTCCGCAGCACCCGTTTCGCATTTAGACAAGCAAGACGATCTCCCGGCGAGTCAATATTTGGTTCACCCGGGACTAACTTGCGCCAACGAGAATACCTTTGAGTTGGTGGGTCGCTCCTGCCGGGTGCGACCATCGCTTAAATAGGCACAATCCAGGGTGGCTTGGACCTTCCTCATCAAACGCCGTCAAGGTCTGCAGTGGTTGAACCGTTGGTAGAACGTGTTGAAGGACAGAGGTGACGCCCTATCGGCAAGTCAGACAATGCGGTGCGCAAGAAGTCGCACCCGGTAGGAGCGACCCACTGAAAACACCGCAGTATTAAGTGGGCGTACGCTAGATCCGTATGAACCTAAAATTTGGCTTTTTCGGTCCGACCGCCGCAGGCGCTCGAGACGACTCCGCTCGAGAAAACCGGCTTATGGTTTCTTCAACCAATCCTTGCGTTGGCGGCTGCTGGGGATGCCCATTTTCTTGCGGTACTTCGTGATCGTGCGGCGAGCCACGGTAAAACCGATCTTGGAAAGTTCGCCTACAAGGTCATCGTCGCTATAGGGCTTCTGTTTGTCCTCTTTGTCAATGAGTTCGTGAAGCTTGATGCGGATCGTATCCCAGGCCACATCTTCGCCGTCTTCACTGCGAGTTCCACCGACAAAGAATCGCTTGAGTGGGAAAATGCCCCGCGGAGTTTGGATCCACTTGTCGTCAACTGCACGACTGATCGTGGTAACGTGAACTTTCACTACGTCAGCGATCTGTTGCATCTTTAGCGGCTCGATAAACTCAGGGCCGTCGTCCAAGAATCGCTTTTGGTAATCGACGATCGATTGAGCGACTTTCTGAACCGTATTGCGACGCTGCTGAATGGCTTCGATCAACCAGTTGGCAGATTCGATCTTACGGCGAATGAAGTCGCGTTCCTCTTGCGTTGCGGTCGGGTCGCCGAGTCGCTTGCGGTAGTACTCACTGATGCGCAGCGACGGTAAGCGATCGTCTTCGAGTCGCACCGTGTACTTGCCGTTCTCATCGGTTTCCACAATCACGTCGGGTGCAACGATGGGTACATACGCTTCTAGGAACGCCGCACCCGGTTTCGGGTTGAGGTGATGGAATTCATGCTTGGCAAGTTGAATGCGCTCGATCGAAATACCGGTTTTCTTTTCGATCAGCGGCAAGCGATTCTCGGCCAAGTCTTCGAGGTGCTTGTCGATGATCAACTGCAACTCTTCGAACATGTGTATGTCGGGGTTCAGTTGATTGAGCAGGCACTCGCGGAGGTCGCGGGCCGCGATACCGGCAGGCTCCAGCGACTGGACTATTTGCAATGCCTCTTCAGCGCGCTGCATATCTCCGGCACTGTGGCCGGCGGGAAGTAGGTCGCGGAGGCTTGACTTGAAATAGCCGCCGTTGCGAGCATCGAGCGTGGAGATGATCCGTTCGGCGATTTGCTCGTGGTCATCGTCAATTTCCATTTCAGCCAATTGATGAATCAGATAATCGTTCAATGACTCGGGCCGTTCGAGCGCATTGGCCATTAAGTCATGTTGGCGATCCTGAGCTTCCTGCATGCGGTTGCTCGACGTGCGGAAGTCGTCAAAGCTCTCCGGCATGTCGTTATCCATATTCGCCAGCCGCTCGAAGTCCTCCTCATTCGTCTGGTTGTCTTTAACGACAAGCTCTTTTTCGTCTTCGGTCTGGCGATTGGGATCGACTTCTTCTTCCTCGGGCTCGTCGGGCAGATTGGGATCGACGTCTTGAACCTCGAGCATCGGGTTTTCAGAGAGTTCCTGTTCGACGCGTTCTTGCAGCGCCAAAATCGGCAACTGTAGAATCTCCATCGACTGAATCATTTTAGGGGCCAGCTTTTGTGTCTGTAGCTGACGAGTTTCCATTCCGAACGATAGTCGCATCGCATCACCTTAAATGACCCGCGAATTTTCCGATGAACAGCCGTATGGCGCCCGCGATTTCGCAGTCATGGGTATTGAGTTTTGTTGTACCAAAGGGTGAACTTAAATTCACCTTAGCAATATTAAGTGTAACACTTCGGCGCGCTTCAGGCGGCAATTCTGCAGAAAAGGAACGATGTTTGCTGCCGCCGAGAGAGACTTCGCTCGTAATGGCATCAAAGGCCCGCAGTGGCGGAGAGACCGCCTTTCAATAGATCATGATGTCGCTCTAGCGTACATTGATTGCATGTTGATTCTATGTTGCCCGTTCCGGATCCATGGGAACGGATGTCCTCCGTGGGCGGTTTGCGTCATCGCACTCCGTTCTTGCTTATTCTGGGATCAGTTCCAAGCAAATCATTCGGTCGTTTCCGCGAATGTACAGCAGCCCGTGCGACAAAACCGGGGCAGCCCAGCATGGGTACTCGAGCAGCGCTTGTTTGTCCTTTAAATCGTTGATTTGATTCAAGTTTGCAGAGGCAACGACATCGAATTTTTCCGGATTCGTTTTGACCAATTCCAGGCGACCATACTCGCCGAGCACGATCAAATAGCCATCGACTAGCAACACACTTGAACGCTCGTGGCGACGCTCGGCCCACTGGAGTTTTCCGTCGCTCATTCGTATACAACGAAAATCTGCATCGGGCTGATTCCGGCCGCTGCAACCGTACAAGTAGTCGCCAACCCAGACCGGCGTTGACCAGTGGGCGCGAAACGCATGCTTACGCAGCGACGTCCCTGAGTCCTGCCAAACAGGTTTGGGTTTACCGTCGGTGACCGAAAGCAGTGAACTGCCAATCTCGTACGCTTCCGATATCAGTATTTGATTGTCACGCGTTACGGGCTGCGCCGCATTGACGCTATACCTCTCGCTCGCACGCCATGGAAAGTTGAAAATCACTTTGCCAGACTCCGGCTCCCATGCCATCAGACCGCTACGAAGAAACGCCAATCCAGTTGCCTTGCCGTTAATCTCGCGGACCGTCATCGACGAGTAACTGGACAGGTCATTGCCAACGCGATAAGCCTCTTTGCCAGTCAATTTATTGAACGCGACCACTCCGCTGCCATTCGGTTTGACTCGATCCAATTGCGATGCCGGTACAAGTTGTGAATCTGAAGGGCTGCCGCCAATCATCACCAATAGCAGGTCTTTGTAGACGTAAGGTGCACTCGCGGTGCCGAAGAAGTTCTGCACCACTCCGAATTCCTTTATCGTATTTTTTTGCCAAATCCGTTTGCCATCGTTTAGCTGCCAACAAGTCAACTGGCCGCTAACACCGAAGGTATAGATGTAATCGCCATCCACGATCGGGCTGCATCGCGGGCCGTTGTTGTAGCCCAGCATATCTTCGTAGGCCACCCTACTCCCTGCTCGCCAGAGTTCTTCAGCGGTCTCCGCATTGAAACATGTCAGTCGCTCTTCGTCACCAAATCGATCAAACTGCAGCAAGCGTCCTTTAGCAATCGTCGGCCCGCCGTAACTCACCCCAAGCTTCATCGTCCACTTGATGCGTGGATGCGGTTTCCATAGCTCGGGGGCGACCCCCTTTTCCGCCGAAGTACCATCGCCGCGCGGCCCTAGAAACGCGGGCCAATCCTCACCCGCTTGGCGAGTCCCAATTGTTGGGGTTTCGGCGAGCGCAGCAACCGAATACAGAACCATCGCTATAAACAGCATCAACGCCCTCGTACACTTGTTCCCGGGTTCAAACACGTGCATGGCAATAATCCCAAATTTACAAACGGCCGCGAACCATTTTAGGCGAAACGCGTTTCCTCGAAAAAGCAGGAGCTCTCTGCGACTTAGAGTTTACTCATTGTCGTGAACAAGGCGAAGACTTACCAGGTCGAATGACCAATTTTCCAGCATCGTGTGTTAACCTCGCAATGCCAGGGCTCACGCCAACGAGTTTCAACTTCGACCTGGGAAGCGGCGTACCGCTGATGTTGGGAAGCACTTTTGCAATTTGGTGCCGAGGCATTGTGAGCCGCTGGCGCTAGCCCGGATATTGCACGCGATAAATGAAGCCTGTATGTAGTACTAGCAAAAGTTTCTCAGGTCTACCTATTGTGCTAGCAA
>JAYVHC010000394.1:0-4846 GCA_043771575.1 Planctomycetia bacterium | reverse complement strand
GCTTCAAGCCGCAGGTACCGTTCCATGGTCCTTGATTGTCCGTGTAAAAAACATCGCTAACATGATTGAACGCGATACCTCCGGGTGATCGGAGACCGTAAGCAGTGGGAATAGTTTTTCCATCAGGCGTTACTCGCAAGCAACAACCGCGAAATGGAACTTCGCTGCTGAACGAACCCGTCAAGCAGAGTGCGACCCAAATCGCTCCCTCCTTGTCGAATTTCGAACCGAAAGCGTATTCGTGATAGTCGCCATTAATTTCCCAGCCATCGCCCACGATTTCAAAATCATCTGCTACGCCGTCCCCGTTATTGTCGCGAATGCGAGAAACATCCGATCGCTGAGTCACGTATAACCATCCGTCGCGCTCGGCAAGCCCCAAAGGTTCGTGCAGCCCATGAGCGAAGCGGGTGAAGCTATCCGCGCCGACCTTCGCAGCCAGCGGATGTTTCACGAACCAAATTTCACCGCGTCGAGAGGCTACCGACAAACTGCCGTCAGTCATTACATTGAATGCGCCTGCCTCGATCACTGCGCCTGCGGGCGTCTCGAAAGTCGTTATGCGGTAAAAATCATCCTCGACCGGATCTGCTCCCCTGCCCTGCCCCGCCGTCATACAGGTTACTGCGATTAGCAACGCCGCATTTACAAACCAAAATCTCATCACAAACTTACCTTGTTTAAATCATGTCTTAGGCAATCCTGTGCCCAATTTGGCATTCCTGTGACCGAGTCGCTCCGCGACTCGGTGTCATTCATTATCTATTAATAGAACACTATCTATTCTTCGACTTGTCTCCACTTCCGTTTAAGTCCCGCAGTTCGCCGAGTTGCGGAGCAACTCGGCCACTTCACCAGGAGATTTCTTCGGTAATTGAGAGATCGCCCGTATCGGGTAATTCAGCTCGCAGTTCTTGCTTGCCACCAACATCGATCAACCTGACCTTGGCCCCTTTGATCACCATGCGCATTTGATCGTCGATCAGATATCCACCCTCGACGGCAGTGATTTTGCCGCTCGCAGCCCGGAATACTAGACCTTTTGTTGGCTTAGCAATTTGAATACTCAGACGTCGATTGAGTCCTACTGAGTTTTGCTTCGACGCATGCGCGCTTGGCAGGGGTTGATCTTCGACGCTTACATTAGCAAACTGATAACGGAAAGATGGCTGCCCAGCGGAATTCAAGTTATAACCTTTGAAGTGATAATCTCGCTCGCGAGCGGGTGAGGTGGGCCAAGCCGCGTCGAATTTATCCAACACAGCGAACGGCGCCATCGATTCAAGTTTAACGACATAGTCGCCCAGGGGAGTTTGATTTCCGGGGCCGCGACCGAGCCAGTGTTTTGAGGCATCCATGTACTCGTTCTTCCAGATCAAGGCAAGCGACATGTTGCCAGCATCCCACGCAATATTCGTCTGTTCGGGATAACCCACGGCAATGCCACGTGGGCTCAGCCCTTCGATAAAGTTGCGATAGATAATCGGTCGGTCGCTCGGTTTAAGCACAATGGCTTGCGCGTCCAGGCCAACCGGTTCACGAGCCTTATCGCCCTGCGAAAGGTAAACCCACATCGCGTCGATCTGCTGGTGCGCATCGCCGCCAAGCACGGTTGTAAGCGTCGACTTGCCTTCAGGGAAACTTAGCGGCATGCGTGTTCCAGGACGATAATTGGTTGGCTCAAGCATATAACGATGAAACCAATCGGCGTTCAGTCGCTCGGACATGCGTTGCATATCGATAGCTTGAATGCCAGGCGTCGCCTTTTTTCCGAACGTATGGCACTTGATACACGCTAGACCTTCACCACCCACAAGCTTCCGCCCGGCTGAAATCATGGGATCGTTATAGGTGGCGGTTTGAATCGTTTTGGGGTCGCGCGAAACGGGCTGGGTATCGAGGGTCACAAATAGATCTCGCATCGACTGGCCAATATTGTTTCCAAAGCCGGGCATACGCGTCAGCATATAGGGCCGTTCCTTCGCGCCACCGGCGATCGTTTCCGCGATGTATTTTGGTTGCAGCTTGTCGCCAACCCCTGTCAATAGTGGCGGTATTCGTCCTTCGTTCCCCATCTCTTGCATGCGAGTCACGAAGAGCGGGTCGCGGGTCGCTTCAGGACCGCCGAGGTCGCCGCGATTGTGACAGGCCAAACAGTTACTATTGGCCAGATGAAATTCGAGTGACTCTGACGCAGTGAGTTGTTTCGCTAATCCTTGAATGGCGGCTTGGATGCTATCGCGTTGCACGGAGCTAAGCTCATACTTGGGCAGCCCGGCCGGCGTCTGGTCGGCCAAGCAGCCCGCGCCCGGTTTCAATACACTTAGCGGTTTCGCTTTCTTGGCGATTATTGCCTCATCGGCTGCTTCTAGCTTGTGGCAGTTCGCGCATCCGACCGACTGGAACAACTCCTTGCCAGCAGAAACTAACTCAGACTTAGGTTTGAAGACCGACGGGATCACCTCGGTATTGAGTGCACCGTTCGGATCCGCAGTGATAAGAGTCGCAATGGGAGTTCGGCCAAAGTCCGGTCCGGCTACCTCCAATGCCAAAACCTCTTCGCCACCTTTTTCAAAGTACTCGATGCGCAGCGGATGCACTCCGACATCCAGCTTGAGCTTTCCCTGGCGCTGCTCGGCGGGGTGGACGCCATCGTATTCAACCACTTGCCTACCATCAATGCTCAGTCGACTACCATCGTCGGAACTCAGAAAGAACTGATACTCGCCAGCGATCGAGATCGGCAAGTAGGCTTCGAAGGTCATTGCGAAATCACTGTCGCGGCCCGAAAATTGCAAATCCAATCCGCTCGTCGTGCCGGTCTTGTCAGGTTTCAATTGATCGAAATCGGGCAACTTGTCCCAAGATCCAAAATAGACGTTGGCTTGAAACTGTTCGGCACCTGGCACGATGATCGCTTCACCGAGTAGATAACAAGCGATATCCCGAGCTTCGCTCATATCGCTAACCAACTTTGGCATTAATCCACTTGGTCGAACCACGTGCGGATTCGCTAAAAATCGGCTGAGCGAATCGAGCGAGTATTTAGCGGTCAGATCGCCCAACGGGACGCTGGTTGCTTCTAAATTTGCATCGCCTCGACGCGGCGCATGACAGGCTGCGCAGCCGATCGCGTGAAACGAGTCTTCGCCGCGTTTGGCGGCCGCAGTGTCGCCAGAGCGATCCATCAATCGACCGGTCGACAGCAAGTAACTGGCGAGGGCTTCCGCCTGGCGTGTCTTTTCGTCCGCTGTGACACCATGAAATAGATCGGGCATCGCAGTTCCGATTTTGGTTTCGTGCGGCGCGGAAATGAATTTCAGCAAATGATCCGGCCGCAATCGACCGCCGACTTGACCAAGCAACGGAGCGGAGCGATTAATAAAGGCAGTGTCTTCCGCCGTATGACAGGCCGTGCATCCAAGTTGGGAGATCAGCATTCGCCCGCCAATGTGCGCCGACTCTGGTACATCCGCTTGTACGGCATAGAATCGTTCGAACGCCGGAATGCGGGGCCGACGGGCATCTTTATCAGCATCGCGCGGTACAATCCAAATATTGCGATAGCGGACGGGATTGCCATGGTCTTGAAGATATACGGGCCCAGGTTCGGCCGATTCTTTATTGGGTGCCGCAGGTGTGATGTTGGGGACTTTCACATCGCGTTGTACTATTTCGCCGTTCAAGCGCGCGGTGATCTTCGCATCGCTAGTCTTCTTTCCTTCCCCGTCAAATCGTGCCGCAGTAAATTCGACATCGTACGTTTGCCACGTGAGGGGTGGGAAGCACATGTTTAGGTCAGGGTCGCGCACAGAGTAGATGCCGCCAGCCTCATTGTCCTTGCCTTGCAAGCCGAAAGAATCGAGCACTTGTGTTTCGTAACGGCCCTGGTGGTACACGCCGCTGTTGCCACGACCTTGGCCGCGAGCTTTTGCTTGAAACGGCGTACGGAACTCGATATGCATCGCGTAATCTCTAAACGTGTCAAGCGATTCTGTGCCTTGCATGAGCAAGCCATCATCGGTCCGTTTCGAGCTTGATTTCCAATGTTTTTCAAGCGATGCGTGGCTGCCATCGAAGAGCACGATCGCCGCCGCGGGTGGTTTGGCGCCAAGCGTTGGACTCTTGCGCTGGACTCGTGACAATCCACGGCTCTTGATAAGGCCTTGAACCGTACTAGCGTCGCCATCGGTTTTCTGCGGCGGAGTTTTATCCCAGCCAGCACCTGGTAATCCACCTTGGTAGAGCACGATGTCAAACTCGCCATCGCCCATCGCGATGACTTGCATGCCAAGTTTCGGGGCCGTGTACTCGCCTTGAATCGCAAAATCCTTGTCCGCCGCCGCAGCTTCGGGAGTGTCGTAGACTTGATCAGCTGGCGAAGCGATTGACATTCGCAATGCAATTGTGCAACTGATTGCCAAAACAGCAAAAGCAAACGAAGCATTGGCAAATCTATCGGAAAAAATTCGGTGACGCATGAGTTAGTGTTATACGGAAGAGTGATGATTGAGGTAGGGATTTAGACGATGACTATTGGAGTCGCTCGGAAGGGTGAAGTCTAGGCTTTGTCTCAAAAGGAGTTTTACCCTCTCCGTGCAAAGGGGTCAGACCCCTTTTGTGACAAAGTCTAGTGTAATTAAAACTCTCGCGGGGTGGCTGGTGCGGAGCATCGGTAATTGCAAACTTAACGTTGTGCGTCACAGCGACTGGGCAGCGAGTGCTGTAAGAGGCTTCGATTTAGTGAGCCGTCGGCGTTAGCCCGGATATTGCACGCGATAAATGAAGCCTGTATGTAGTACTAGCAAAAGTTTCTCAGGTCTACCTATTGTGCTAGCAACGCCAA
>JAYVHC010000393.1:0-2502 GCA_043771575.1 Planctomycetia bacterium | reverse complement strand
TCTTTCAGCATCTCGACCAAATCGCGATGGTCCTCGCCTTCATTGATGGTAAATAAATTGTCGAAAACAAGGGGCTGGTCGTCGTAGGTCAAGACTTGTTGTGCTTCGTCGCTCCAATACTGCCTCAGGTCTTCGTATATTTCGGTATAACGATTTGCGAGCGGCGAATCGACGATCACGTCGATCTTGTTCAGTAATGCACAACCGCACCGCTGCTCAACGCGCTGGAAAATTGCGTTCATCTCGAAGAGCAATTCTTGAGTACGCCCCACACTGAACGCGGGAATAATCGTCACTCCGGAGTTCTCCATCGTTCGACAAAGGATATCTTCGAAGTGCTTTCGACGTTGTTCGCGCCCGACATGATTGCGGTCGCCATAAGTGCTTTCGAGCACCAGGAAATCGGCCTTCTCGGGACTGGCAGGCTGGGTTAAGAGAGGTTGATTTCGGCTGCCCAAATCACCGCTGAAAACAAACCGCTCGCAACTATGTTCCACTTCTACGTAAGCCGATCCAAGAATATGACCGGCAGGTTGCAAACGCACTTCCACTCCGCCGTCGATCTTATGCCACTTGCCGTATTCCAAAGGCCGAAGTCGGCGGCGCATGCTCTGAAGAAACTGGTCGATCAATTTCTTATTGCGAGTCACGCCAACTCGCATTGCATCTTCCATTGTCAATGGCAGTAACTTAGCAGTTGGAGGGCTACAGTATATCGGCCCATCGAAACCCGCCCCCATGAGATAAGGCAACCGTCCAACATGATCGACGTGAATATGTGTCAAGATCAGGCTCTTGATGCCGTTGAGTGGAAAATCAATTTTGGCTTCGTCGCGCCCTTTTGCATCTTCGCCCTGAAAGAGGCCGCAATCGATTAGTATTGAGCGAGTTGGATCGATGACTAACTGATGACACGAACCGGTCACCCCGTGCAGGGCACCGTGATGGATAACATGCATGCAATGCCTTTGGCGGTTAAGAACCATTTATGGAATGCGGATCAACTAGCATTCAAGGTACTTGAGGCGGCGGCGATTGGATATCACCGATCACCATATATCCACTCCACAGTTTTGGATGCTGACCGCTGACGAGTGGTGCAGATTCCTTACCGCTAGGAAGCAGCGCGGGTTCATCCGCAATGAGGAATTCGTCAGCCCACATTGCAACCGCCGCTCGTTGCCAGGCGACGGAAGGCGATTCGCGATCCAGTTCCTGAAGATATCGCGATAGAACCACTTGCGAACTTCGACCACCGACTGCCCAACGGCTAAGTAGTGCCGTGCGTGTACCGTTGTAAAGCAGGGCACAGGCCGGGATCAATAACTCGCGCCCATCCAACCAATCGTTCGTGGCAGCGGATGACTGATATCCAGGAAGAATGAGTCTCGCCGGCGCGCGACATGGAGTCTCAATCCAAAAACCCAATTGAGCAGATCGTGATCCGTCGAGCGGCAGAAGATTCGTGTCGAGTGGGCGTTGCAAGGCTTCTATCTTTGAAGTCACCAGCAATTGCTCAACCATCAGTCTTGACCAGTGTGCAAAGGTAGAATGATTCTTGGTGCCGAGTTCGATGCGCTGCGAGCCCGGGATGCCTGCCATTAGTTTTTCGGTCAGACCTTCGTTCGTGGATTTGTCATGTCCAAAGAAGGCTGCTGTCGCCAGTAACGTGCGCTCGACTTTTGGAGCTGGTGTGTTGATCAACGGCAAACTGCCCAACGTGGGAAGGTAAACGACCGCATGCTTCGCCAGCCACGACGAATGTATCGATCGAGACGATGTCGGTAACAGCTCAAATGGCAGATACCACAGCATTCCATCCGGTACCACGATAATACGATCCGCGCGTGCAACCATCGCCTGAATGTTCGCGGGCAGCAACCTGACGAAGAGCTTGTTAGCTGTCTCGCGCCACACGGCGTCTGCTGCAGTCACTTGAGAAGGTGTCACTTTGGAAGGTGTTGCGAGGCCGATCTCGCCAAGCAACGACTTAATCTGTTCTTCGATTTGTGGGAGATCGGTCGAACTCCAAGTTTCCGTCGCGCTCTTCGTGATCGCAGTGCCATAGAGTCTTCCACCAGTAGAGACAAAACCGAGCGTTAGATCGTCCTCATCCAAAGCAGCTTGGATCTCTCCGACAGATGCAATGTACGGAACGAAGCGATCGAAAGGCCTGCGCTTGAGGGCATGTAGATGCAGTAGATTCTCGTGATGCTCGACTGCCTTGCCGAACTCAGTAAAACTCTTTCGCATTTCAGGTGTGACGTGACGCTCCTCAATTGGCAGAGATTCGGTTGCGAGTACAGCGAATAACGCGGCGATGTGCTTGGTACTCTTGGCTAAATCGGGTGAATCTTGCATCAACTGAGCCAGGCTGGCTTGTGTATCGGCGGGCAACTGCTGCTGATCTCCGAGCAGAGCCGCACGGAAACTGAAAAGGCGACCTCCCATGGGCAGCGATTCATAGAATCGTTGACGCTGTATACGATCCATGCGTTCAAC